>JAGHBM010000049.1 GCA_021160955.1 Candidatus Aenigmatarchaeota archaeon | reverse complement strand
TTAAGTTTTTTTTGTTTTAAGGGTAGTTGGGTGAAGAGCATCTGCAACTCTTCGCTCCCAACGTTCGCACCTTCGCCCAAATTCAGCCTTTCGGATCGAACTTCGTTAAATCGTATGCGTTATACCGACATATTAACAAAAACAAAACAACGGTTCCTTTTATATACTTTCCTCGATCAAAAGATATGATATGAAGTATATAACTTTTTGTCCTGCCGGAATATTCGTATTGGATGAAGATAAAAAAATCATAGACTTCTCCCTGTTTCAAAAAGATCCTGAAGTTATCTTTGATAGGCTTAAGAAGTTGGAAAGTGGAAAGCTCGTACCGGAACTAAACGATGTATTGGAGAGAATCGAAGACAAAGACATCGTAACGGATATCCCCATCCGTCTGAAGGATAGAAACATACAAGAGATGAAAATAAAAAAGGATTGCAGAGCACTTGCACTTGAAAGTGGCTTTGTGAAAAACAATGCCGAATACAACAAAATACTCTCTGAAGTCCAAATACTTAGGACTAAAGAAAAGATGAAGTCGGGTGAGAAGCTCGATAAAGTGGTGATGCAAGTAGTATCGGCTATAGACGACCTGACAGACATATCAAATAGGTTCTCAGAGAGGCTTCATGAATGGTATGGACTATACTACCCAGAACTCGAGAGGAAGGTAAAGGACAACGAAAGGTATGCAAAGATCATTTCTGAAGATCCCGAGAGAAAAGAAGAATCCATTGGAACGGACCTGAGCGAAGAAGATCTGCTCCAAATTAAGAATTATGCAACAAAAACCAAAGAGATATTCGAACTCAAAAAAGATCTTGAAAAATACCTTGAAGATCTCATGGACAGGGTTGCACCAAACGTGAGTGCCGTGGCCGGTCCAGTGCTTGGGGCAAAATTGATTCTTCTCGCAGGAGGGTTGGAAAAACTTGCCAAACTTCCGTCTTCAACTGTCCAGCTATTGGGAGCTGAAAAGGCACTCTTCAGATTCATGAGATCAAAAAAGAAGGGAAAACCTCCGAAATATGGGATACTGTTCCTGCATCCAGAAGTGACCAATGCCCCGCCTGATCTAAAAGGAAAAGTTGCAAGGATAGTAGCATCCGTAATATCTATTGCATCAAAAACGGACTTTTACACCAAAGAGAATAAATCCGAAACATACAAAAAAGAACTCGAGAGAAGATTGAAAGAAGTATACGAGAAAAGATAACAAAAACATTAAGCAATTTTTATATAGTCAAAAACAACAAATAAATATTTCAGGAAACACCAATACTTCAGTTTTACTCCTCGCATCTTTTTGTGCTGCAATTTTTTGTGGGTGATGAATAAAATGAAAGATACCATACTTGAAGTAAAAAACCTAACCGTGAAGCTCGATGGAGAAAAAATAATAGAAAAACTGAGCTTCTCAGTTAATCCCGGAGATATATTGACCGTCATAGGTCCCAACGGTGCCGGAAAAACAACCCTTCTCAGAGCGCTACTGGGACTGATTAATTATGAGGGAAAAATAAAATGGAAAAAAGGAATAAAAGTTAACTATTTGCCACAGGGAATATCCAAGGAAAAATTTAGTCGAATGCCCATCTCGATAAAGGAGTTCTTTAGATTCAAAGAAAAATCGGATGAAAAAATTCTATCGATGTTCAAAGAAGTCGGTCTGGATGTCGGGAAAGAATTTCTTGAAAAAAATCCAGGAAACCTTTCGTCGGGACAATTTCAGAGGTTGCTCATAGCCTGGAGTCTCATAGATGATCCCGATGTATTGCTACTCGATGAACCGACCTCTGGTATTGATGTCGGTGGAGAAAAAACCATCTATTCCTTGTTGAAGAAGATGTGGAGCAAGACAAAGATAACGATCATCCTCGTAACTCACGATCTAAACGTGGTCTACGCATATTCGAATAGATGTCTGTGTCTTTCAAAGGTCAGCTCGTGTTATGGTCCTCCAAGAAAGATTTTAACTCCAAAATCGCTCCAAAAGATTTACAACATGGAAATAAAATTTTACAAACATGACCATAGGTGATAAAATGGATCAGTTCACACTAAGCATCATAACGACCATATTCATCTCTTCCATAGCAGGATATCTTGGTTCGTTATTGATAACAAAGAGGATGGCATTGGTGGGTGGTCCACTCGGCCATCTGGCACTTCCGGGAGTTGCATTGGCACTGATCTACAATTTTGGAATATTTCTTGGGGCATTGCTATCGATAGCCGTTGGTGCGCTATTGATATGGATCTTCAGTTTGAGAACCAAACTTCCACTTGAAGCGCTAACCGCCATAGTATTCGCTGCCGGTGTGGCAATAGGATTTTTATTCTTGCCATTGTCAAATGCAGAAGAGGCTCTCATTGGAGATATTACCAGAGTCACTCTATCGGACACACTCCTGGCAGTTTTTCTTTCCTCAATACTGTTTGTCGTAATAAACAGGATATATCCAAAAATTGTTTTGTCCGAAATCTCGGAAGACCTGGCCAAGAGTATGGGAATAGATGTGAGAAAATACAACTTGATATATCTCTCATCAATAGCTCTCGTTGCAGCGATGGAAGTAAAAATAGTTGGAATTTTGTTGACCGCTGCACTCATAGCGATACCGGCCGCAGCTTCCAGAAACGTAAGCCGTGACTTGACTCAATACTCGTTTTTGTCCCTCATATTCGGAGCTGTGTCGGGAGTAATTGCAATAATATTATTCAAAACTTTGAAACTTCCAGTGGGTCCACTTATGATATTGGTATTATTCTCATTATTTTTAATCTCGCTTCTTTTTGTGAAGAAATGATCAAAAAAGATGAGAATTGGTAATTCTTGCACCCTTACCCGGCTTGGTAACTATAATATCCTCTATAGAGCATTTGTCAGTCAAGACATCTTCGATTTCTTTAACGTCGTTCTTTGAGCAGATTACCTTTACATTTGGACCTGCATCTATTGTGAAATAACAGGCAAGGTCATCATCCCTCAATTTATGAATTGTATGTATAACCTGCAAAGTCCCTGGAACCCAATATATCAGTGGTGGAACAGTTGATAACATCAATGAATGCATCTTCAGACAGTTGTGCTCTGCCACACTCCCAACTAGTTCAATGTCTCTGTCGAGTATTCCACTTCTTATTCTTTTCAAATCGTTGTCGATGCTATCGATCCAACCCTTATAGAAAGGAGATGTCTCCACAGTGTATTTCATACCTCTGGCACTGCTTATCTTCTTCTCAGACTTGGCAACAATCGAAACGATTATCCTAAAATCTCTCCAATATTTCTCATCCACTATTTGCTCCGAATAGGAATCTGTTCCATCGTCTCTATTCCCTCTATGCCATTCTACGAATCCTCCAAAAATTGATCTTGATGCAGATCCAGACCCTGACCTTCTTGCAAGTATGGAAATCTCTTTATCACTTAAATTCAATCCCAATGCTTTTGAACAGGCAAGTGTCAATGCAGCAAAACCAGATGCACTACTGGCCAACCCAGCAGACGTAGGAAAGTTATTCTCACTTACTATTTTTACGTGGTCGTCTATCGAATAGATATCCCTAATCATATTAACAAAGTTAATCACTCTTGAAAACTTTTCTCCTTCGGCCACTTCTCCATTGATAACAACAATGTCTTCCTTAAAATCACTTGAAAACTCAACTGTTGTTCTTGTGAAGAGATCGTTTAGAGAAACTGATATGCTCCCGTTGTATGGCAAAACAAGTCTATCGTTTCTCCTTCCCCAATACTTCACGAGGGCTATGTTCGATGGGGCGATTGCAGTTGCCTTCATAAACTACGAGTTATGATATATCCCACATTTAAAAATGCCTACGACTCATGCCGGCGTTTAGTACGATCATCGAAACAAGAAACCAATCGTCGCGAAGAAAATATGTTTGGTGCGGGGGGCCGGACTTTCAGGATTCTTCGAACCGACGAAGGCACTAAGCCACTGGATTTCTCATCTCACAGCTTTTATGAAAAGCTCAAAACTCAAGACAAACATCTTGAGTCCAGCCCCTATGGCCTAGCACATTTGACCGCTTGGGTACCCCCGCATCAGCGGTATATTCATTTTTGTAAGAAATTATTTAAAAAATTAGATATTTAATATTTCACTCTATCTTG
>JAGHBM010000009.1 GCA_021160955.1 Candidatus Aenigmatarchaeota archaeon | reverse complement strand
CATCGTTGTCGACCTCTTTGAGGAATTCGTCGAATTTTACGTCCGCCAAGAACAAGAGCTTCCAATCGTCCAAGAGGGATCTCACCTTTGGTATGTTTTCCCTCTTCATGGTGAAGACTTTGAACCAGATTTTCAAAGTCGAATGCTCTGGATAAAATGTTAACCTGGCATTCTCATTTCCAACTATTTTAACATATGAACGTGATGAAGGATCTTCACTAATTAAAGTGAAGACTTCGTTATCAGTATCTCTGTAAAACTCTTCAAACATGCTTCCTACGAGGTCAACTGCCTTCTTGCCTTTATCTCCTGTCAGATTGAGAGAGTCATTTCTATAGGACCATAACGTAACGCTATCATCAAAAACCCAATGAGGATATGGCGAAAACTTCTTCTTCATTTCTTACCACCCAAAATCTTTTCTGCTTCCAATTCCAACCTCCTTCTCTTCACGAGGGATTCTATTTTCATTTTCCTCGCCCTTTCTTCTTCATCTTTTATGGATTTGTAGTACCTCTCTATCTCTTCGATTATGTCTTCATCGGTTATCTCATCCATCTTGGAGAGTATCTTCTTTTTTGCCTGTTCGGGATCCATTGAATAAAGGTCATCTGTTATATCTACTTCACATTTAACCAGGGCCAAATTCTTTGTTAGATTGTTTATGTCTCTTCCGGATAGTTTTCTCTTCTTGGCTTCGGCCCCTATTCTCTCCCAATCCTCAACGGATATTTTTTCTTTGTTGATGTATTTTTCAAGATGGAGCCTGGTTATGTTTATGTAATCCTCCAACGTTTCAGGGCCGGTTACCTTTATGTGCATGTTGAACCTCTGAGCGAGTGCATCATCCTGCGCTTCGGGGAAGTTTGTCGTGGCTATTATGATGTAGTTTCCACGGTTTTCCATGCTCTCCAATCCCTGGATCATATTTATGAAAGTTCTGAACGTATCCTTATCCTCGGGTTCGTCTTCGAGTTCCTTTCTCGATGGGAACAAACTCTCTATGTCCTCAACGTACAACAAACCTATTTTCTTGGGGTCTGTTGCCCTTGCAAACCTTTTTCTCAGTTCCTTGCTGCTCTCACCATGATACTTGCTCCTTATCCTATCATCTATGGTAACAACTTCCAACGGTTTCTTCAGCTTCTTTGCTTTCTCCGCGGCATATGTAGCCGTGGCTTTAAGGAGGAGTGTCTTACCCCCACCGGGATCCCCATACAGGAGTATAGAAGTAGGCAACGAAGATATCTCCTTTATGAAATTTTCTTCCTTTATTGGATCGTAGAAGAACAACTTATCTATTGACGTCTTCAAAACGCTCTTGGCCTCACGATTTCCAACAATTTCATCAAAAGAGACTTTTTCAAATTCAATCCCGTTTATCCTTGGGTTGGATTCAAACCCTTCGAGAACGAATCCGTTTTCCTCTATTCTTAGCTTTTCAACCCTATCCACGAATCCGGGATATTTCTCTTTCTTTTTCTCACACTCTCTCTTAACTGAGTCTAAATAACTTGCAGTCAGGTCGTATATTTTTCCCTTGTCCTTGGATATGAGATCCTTGTACTCAAGGACTAAGTAGTGATATATTTTTATTTCATCAATTTCATTGTCCGAAACAACGCCCATGGCTGTATCGATTGATCTAGTCTCGTTTTTATCCAACAACCACAACCCCTTTGAAGTTCCAGCAAAGAGGGAATAGGCATTCACAAATTTCTTTTTGTCTTCTTCGTTTCCTTTTAGATTCTCGAGTAACTCACCTCTCTTGTTCTGATCTTCCATTGTGAGGTAAATTGCAAGTGTGTCCTCAAGGGCCTTTGATACCTTTATCTCGTTCTCGGTTATCCTGTAAGGATTTCCGCTCTTCTTTCTCAAGATTTCGTAGATACCATGCTTCTCCAACGTATCTGGAACAACTTCCTTTCTATAATAATCTAAAAGATCCTTATCCAATCTTTCTATGGTAGTCATTTAAACACCTCTTCAGGAAAAGGTTCAAAACCTGTGAACTCATCTGTTGAAACGATCAATCCTTTGTTCCCGGAACCCACTATATTACCAACACCAAGTCCTTTTGGGGCAGATATGTAGAGTTTTTTTAAATTTTTCACACCATCATCCTCCGATTTTTTTTCATTTATCTTTACGGTTACATCGCCTTCTGAAATAAATGCAAACATCTCGGGATTCTCTCTTATCTTTTCACCTATTGAACATCCTATATAGTCAACAGGATTACGATTCTTGAAATCTTCTTCAGATTTGTAGATGCCCTTTTCAATGACTTCTTTAGGAGAAAGCGGAAGATCTATACCAGAATAGAGGAATGGTCCAAATCTTGTGTAATCCACAAAAAAGACATCGTCATATTTAGAGTTCAGTTTTTCAAATACCCTTGATGATGGCCAAGAAAAAGATTCGTCCAAAACCCTTTTAAACTCTGGGGTTGGTACACAATCACCATCTTTACTACATTTAACTATTTTTTTTGAAAAAAGACCGGTAGGATTCTTCATCAATATGGAATAAGTAATGAAACTGTCCTCTTTGAGGCTATCAAAACCTCCCATGTTGATCATGAGAATATCTTCATCTACAGAAGTTATGGCCTTGGCCCTTTTGATGGATTTGTAATCCTTTAGTATAGGCTTATAATCATGTAAAGCATCTAAATATCTGATGCTCTTTATGGCATCCACTTCAAATTCTGGATACTTCCCTGAATACATATCGTTTCGAGAAATTTTAACAAGGATGTCTTTTGCGACGGATGAGATGTGAGTAAAATTGTCTTTATCAATATACGAAGTCTTGAAATCTACTGGAAAAACATTCTCTATGAACTTTGAACCGAAGTTAGATTCTGCATAATCGATAATTTCTTCTCTAATTTTCTTCATCTTTTCGTCTATTTTCTCCTTTTCAAGGTTCATCTTCCTGAATACATCATATTTAGGAAGTCCCGTCTCTTTAGAGATATCAATGGAATCATAACGCTTCATAAAGACATCCGAATAAGTAATAATTCTATCGAGAATACGAAAGTTATTTCTATCGTCGTCGTAGAGGTACATCAAAACATGTTTAACATCCTTATTTAACATATTCCGGATTTTCCAGCGTTGAGGCACATACTCAAAAAGAGAACGGATACCATTCCAAGAATTATAAAGATTGGAGTGATACGCAGCCTTCTCCTGCCCTGTGAGGGTCTTGATCTTTTTGGATGGCACACGTATCACCCCCACGAATCACTCTTCGGAATTTTTCCATGCTGCTACCGCTATCTTCTTCTTTTCTTCCTTTATTTCATTTAATTTTTCCATCATGTACTCCAAGGTCTCTTCGGTTACCGGTTGCTTGCTGTAAATTCCAACTCTTGCCTTGTTTAGGGAAGATACTTCGTCAACTGTGAGTTTTGCCACGAGATCACTGTATTTGACGGCAACATTGTAGGCAGCAAGTATGTTTCCCGCCTCTTCGAGGACCTTCGATATTCCTATTTCTCCCTGGACAACAGTTTCAAGGTTCTCTAAGGATGACTCTAAATCTTTGTAGATCGATCTCCCAGTATCCAGAGCCACGTCCATCGTCTTTATGAAATTGTCAACTACTTCCTTCCTATTCTTCAGTTGAGAAACAGATATGCTGGCACTCGTCAATTCGTCTTTCTTCTTGTTAAGCTCGTCTTCAAGTTGAGCCAAATACTTTTCAACGTTGAAGTATTCTGGATCGTTCTCGTCCATACTTTTGTATCTCTTCTCAAGCTCTTCGTATTCATTTCTCATGCTTACGATCTCATCTTCTATCTCTCTCTTCTTTTTGAATGCTTTTTCTCTAACTTCTATCAGCTTTTTTCTGTTCTCAGTCCAAGATCTTCTCTGCTCACCCAATGCATCCAATGAGGATCCAAATTCGTCCCGGTAGTTCTTTAGGAGTATTATCATATTGTCGAGTTGCTTGGTCACGGTGGTCGTTTCCTTATCCTCGATTATCTTGCCTATAACTGGTATCTTTGTAGCCACGTAGCTTATGGCTCCTAT
>JAGHBM010000014.1 GCA_021160955.1 Candidatus Aenigmatarchaeota archaeon | reverse complement strand
GTGAAAGAAAGGCTTAACCGGCTGAGCTACAGAGGCATTTGAAAGTGAAACAAATCTGTTAGTTTTTTGTTTTTATTTTTTCTTTTTCATTTCTCTTTTTATCTGGTCTCGAAGCTTTGGTACCCTGATCAGATGTCCGCAATTTTTACACTTAATTGAAAACGGTCTCTTCCATTCCTTTTCTTCAAAGAATTCTTTGCCGCATTCTGGACAATGGTATTCGACTCTTGCTATTCCATCATTCAGTACGAGAACCCTTATTTCACCGACTTTTTCTCCCCTTTCGTTCTCTATGTCTCTCCAGGTGTGGTACACAAAGCTTTTTATGTTGTTCTCTTTGATGTAATCCGCTATTCTTGTCAACCACATAAACTATTCATCCAATTTTCAGATATTTAAATTTTTTATCTCCCTATACAACATTCTATTCTAATAGAAGATTAAAGAGCACCGACTAAGAATGCTATGAGGCATATCAACATTGCTATTTTCATGAGCTTGTGGACTCTATTGGCTGGGGTCTCTCTCTGATTCCATATTATCGAAAATATGAACAAGATTATACCCAGGAACACAACGGCCATGTAATACGAGTTGAGATAGTCCAATACGTATGGCATTGGCGCGAGGGCTATTGAGATTATGAGAAGTATTGATGCTATCTCCCTGGCAGTTTTTTCGCCGACGACCATGGGAAGTGTCCTCACACCGGCAATTCTATCACCCTTAACATCTTCTATGGTCTTGACTATTTCTCTGGAGAGGTTTGCAAAGAATGCGAGAGTCGATAGTATTACTATTGTCCAAAGATTTCCGTTTCCAATTACAGTCAATGCTCCAAACAAGAATGTTGATGCAACCAAGTAACTGACGATAATGTTGCCTATTAACATCACCTTTTTCAGTTTCCAGGAGTACAGTACCAGTAGAATAGAGTTTATCGTTGCGAGAACAAAGCAATAAGGATTTATGAAAAGTGAGATGTAAATTCCAAATGCGAAAAGAATGGCTGAGAAGATGATCGAAGCATTCACGGATATTCTACCAGATGGAATTGGTCTGTGTGGTTTGTTTATGATGTCAATATCCCTGTCAAAGTAATCGTTTATGGCCATTCCTCCACCGGATATAAAAAAAGTGGCTATTATTCCCAAGTACACGTTTAAATTTCCAAGGGAAGATGATCCTGAGAGAACATATGCACCTATCAAGACTGCTATTGCGCCCATAAAAGAGTTTACAGGTCGCATCAACTCAAGGAAATGTTTTACCACCCATTACCACCAATATAATAAAAGAGATGTGAATATTTAAAGTTGGTTACTGAGGAATAAACTTGTAGAATTTACATCCATTCTTCTCAAATTCATCTATTCCAAGCATCGGTGCAATGATATCCGAGTTCTCAAGTATCTTGAATCCCACTTTTTGATACCTCTCTTCGTTGAGTCCCTTTACTGCTGTTGCAACCAATTCATATTGGGAATATTCCTTTCCCGGCTCCAGTTCATTCAAAACAAATTTCTTCATCTCTTCAATGTCTTTTTCTTTGATTCCATATATCTCAAGAAGATTCGACATAATTAATCACCTACTAATGATTACAAATATAAAAGTATAAATACTTTAACCTCTGGACTCTTTGCTCTTTGGCCTGAGTTTTCGGGATCCACACTTTCTACATCTAACTTTACCACTCAAGACCTTTTGTGGGTTTGCCCTTATCTTGGATCCACACTTCATACATATGAACACGTTATCGAAGAGCCTTTTTCTTGCAGCTTCATCCATGGAAATCACCATTGCTCTCAAAGATTTTGATATCTAAGTTTAAATAATTTTCTGTCCCTCTCAATAAAAAGTTTTTTAGTGTGTTATTTTCATCTTTTTGGCCATTTCTTTCAGTCTCTTTATTCTCTCTTCAACTGGTGGATGGGTTGAGAATAGTGATGATAAGCTTGCCGAACTAAAAGGATTCACTATGAATAGGTGGGATGTCGATGGGTTTATGTTGATCGGTCTCACCCTTGAGATCTTGCTTATTTTTTCAAGTGCGGATGCGAGACTCAGCGGGTCTTTTGTTATTCTTGCACCAGATTCATCTGCGAGATATTCTCGGGATCTGCTTATTGCCATTCTCACCAACGTTGCAGCGAGAGGTGTTAATATGAACATCAATAGTGCTCCGAAACCTTCCCTGTCTCTATCAAAAAGAAAACCGTAAGACAACCAAGTTATTGCACCTCCAAAGGTGGCAGCTATGGTTTGGATCAAAGTGTCGCGATGCTTTATGTGGGAGATCTCGTGCGCAAGAACACCCTTTATTTCTTTTGGTTCCAAAGACTCCAATAGGGATCTTGTCACGGCAACCGCGGAATACTTTGGATTTCTTCCAGTTGCAAAGGCGTTTGGAATTGGCAAATTTATCATATATATTTTTGGTTTTGGAATTTTTGCTTCATCGGACAGTTCGTTTACGATCTGATGCAGCATTGGATTGTCTGCGGCGGATATTTCCCTTGCTCTGTACATGGCAAGAACGATCTTATCGGAGTACCAATACGAGATAAAATTGAGGATGAATGAGAAGATCAGTGTGACGAATGCACCGTTCATCCCTCCGAGTAAATATCCAATACCGAGTAGTATGCCGGTGAGTATTCCCATGAGCCCGAAAGTCTTTATCCAGTTCATCAACATTTTAGTCACCCAGCATTTCGCTGTAGTCTTCCAACCAATCTATTTCTTCGGTATCAAATTTATTGCTTTCTATCATCTCTTTTATGAGTTCGGCGATTTCTCTTGGATTTTTGTCGGTTGTATCAATTTCAACGAATTTCTGTCCGTTGTCTTCAGCCTCTGATGAACAGATGCCAAGAATTTCTGCATCCACATTTTCTTGAACCTTTGACGAGTTCCAACCTTTGTTCTCCAATCTTTTTTTCAAAATGTTGGGTCTTGTTCTCAATATTATGACCAAATCCACGGGAATAAAATGCGACAAGTGTCCGTCTATTACGGAGTTGTCAGGTATTTCCAATTTCTCAAGCTTTTTGGTGTCCACGATCTTGGACTTTCTCTTTGAGTCAAATCCCTCAACCAATCCTCCTTTCTCTATCAATTCATTTAGATCTATGTACGTATAATTCAAGATTTTGGAGAGCTCTTTGGAAACCTCTGTTTTTCCAGTTCCGGGCGTTCCAGAAATTGCAATTTTCATAAGAGATAATGAATTCGTAAGTATTAATATTGTTTTGTTGTCCTGTAATGTTTAAATAGTTTTTGTTACTAAACTATAATAACTAATT
>JAGHBM010000006.1 GCA_021160955.1 Candidatus Aenigmatarchaeota archaeon | reverse complement strand
CAAATAGTTAATTTTATATATCAGTTATCACTAATTTATAGTAACAGACGATCGTATGAGGATAATTAGAGAGATACCTCCTCCAAAAATAATAATTCCTGAAGATGAAAAAGTTAAGAAGAAAATTACCTGCGAGTTTTATGGTACAAAGTACTATCAAGGAAAACCAAACCATTATTGTACGTCTCACACACCCGAAGGGTGCTCTCATTATAGGATTGCAATGGAGAAATACATAGAGGAATCAAAACTTGGTATGGCCGATGAAATACACAAAGAAAGGATTAGGAGAAGAGATTCAAAGTAGTGCCTTCAGACCGCCCGTTAAGCATCATCATCAGGCAATAAATTTTTTATTTTTATCATTTAAAAATTGATATGAGTTTTATGCGACAGGGTGAAAAAAGCATCGAAGAGCTTAAAGAGATTGAGTTTCTGAATCAACTTTTGAGACATGATTTGCTCAACAAGATACAGATCGCGATAGGATATCTTGGAATAGAAGGAGACGACAAAAAGGAAAAGGCCATGCACATTCTTCATGCCGCCTCAAAGGACATAAACAACATAAGGTCGATAATAAGTTCAATGGGTGAACCGCCAGAACCTATAAACATCGATGAAATACTTGAAGAAGTCATGAGGAAGTACACCCCACATGCCCAAGAGAACGATATAGATATAGAATACGTGCCCACGGGATACACGGTCATGGGAAACAGATTGTTGGACAACGTGTTCTCAAACCTAATCGAAGACTCGATAAAGCATTCCAAGTCAAACATCATAGACATATACGGATGGGAAGATGACGGATTCTACGTCATATCCATCGAGGACAATGGAATAGGAATAGATGACGATTTGAAAGAAAAGATATTTAACATCGGTCACCGTGGAAAGGACAGCTCAGGTAGCGGGTTCGGTTTGTATGCCGTGAGGAGGATAGTGAATGGTTTGGGTGGAAAGGTCACTGTAGACGACAGCAGAAAATACCCGAGCGGAACTGTGTTTGATGTTTATCTCATGAAGCCGAATTCTTCCAAATAAAAATATACATTTCTCAAAAAATCATTTATCTTTGTTATCGGAACGAACATGCAACCCTCTTCAGTTATCAATGGTTCTTCCCAAAAAGTAACTATTATTGGTATCGATATCTTTCCTTCAATCTTTTCAAATTCCTTTACCCTCTCATAATGCTTTCTGGCTTCGCGCCTCAACTGGGATATTCTATGCCTACCAGCACCGTACAACTTACAATCGATGCAAAGAACAAAATCCTTCCCATATCCAACGACGTCCATTTCATATCTTCTACCATTTGAAAAGAATACCTTTCTGAAATCAACTTCATACCCGAATTTTTCCATAACATCTTTCACAAACTTCTCGAATTCTTGCCAAGAGGAAAAATGAAGATCCATAATACCACCAAAATAAACAACTAAAACAATTGATGAAAAAAATGAAACTACTTCAATATGCCATTCACGACGAAGTCTATTGCTTCTTCCTCGGATAATCCACGCGACATTAATGTCTCGAGAACCTTTTTATTTATCCTTCCTATTGCAGCTTCATGGGTAACCCTTGCCGTAGGATCCTTAACGCTTATCTTTGGCATGGACATTGCCTTTGACCCTTTACCTTCGACAATCTCGTGACAATCTATGTGACCCCTGACGAGGGGAGCATTTCCATTTACCTCTCCAGTCACATTTCCTTTGGCACCGTTGACCAGAACTATTCTCGTCTTGGCTGTGCCGGATGCATATTTTCCATTGAGATTGATTATTTCACTCACGTCTATCTTATCACCTTTCTTCCCATAGACTTTTGCAAGAAGTTCACATGAGCTTTTTTCCTCTTGGACTACTTCATAGTCTATCTTCAACTCACCAACCCTTCCCTCCGTGAGCCTAAATTCTTCGAAGAGTCTTCCACCCTTCTTTATGACTCCTCTTATCTTGGGATGAACACGAGTTCCTCCACTTTCAGAGTGATAGTGAGTCTCCCTATAAGTCATTTCAGCATTTTCACCGACCAATACTTTCGAATCCATCAAATGAACAATCTTCTTGGCATTGGGAAAAAAACAATGTGCAACAAAGTTAACACTTGAGTTGTTCCCAACTATGAACTCGGACTTTATCATTTGTTTCCCATTCTTAGGTAACATGCCAAAACATAAATGTACTGGTCCATCTATTTTCACGTTTTCATCAACAACAATTATTACTTTGACCCCGTCAGATAACTCTTTATGATGTATGTGAATTCCATGAACTTCATTTTTGCTCAACACACGATTACCGTTTATAACCAAGCTTGAAATCTTCTTATCAAATAGAACATTCCCATCTCCCCCAACGACATTGTAAACTTCCGAAAGTTTTTTCATCTCGTCTTTTTTCATTTCAACAACCTCTCATCGATCTTACCTATATGTCCACATGACTTACAATGCTCCTTGAAGAATTCTGTCACCTTTCTCACATTCCCATACTTTACGATCTTTCCATTGCATAGGAGCGCAGCCTTGTCACCAATTCTAGCCATTTCTTCGCTATGTGTAATTAAAATAACGGATGAACCCATCTCACTGAGTTTTCTTATTACCTTTTTTATCACGTTCGTTGATGCCATATCTATACCCGAGTCTGGCTCATCAAGAATCGCGAGTTTTGGTGTAACAGAATAAACCGATGCCAACTCTATTCTCTTTCGTTCGCCACCACTTAAATTTTCATCAACGTACCTATCGAGATAGTCTGGTTTCAAACCGACCATTTTTAGAAGTTTCTCCACATTTTCTTCTTTTCCAAGACTCAAATATTCTCTAACGGTTATGCCTTCAAAAATAGCCGGCGACTGCCATGCCAAGGTTATCCCAAGCTTTGCCCTCTCGGTGATGGACAACTTCGTGATATTTTTTCCGTCGAAGATTATCTTACCTCTTGAAGGAACATATCCGTTTAGACCCATTAAAATTGCGGCGAGCGTGGTTTTCCCCGTTCCGTTAACGCCGATTATGGACAATATTTCACCTTTCTTAACTGATAAGTTTATTCCACGGAGTATCTTCTTATCGTTGGTCTCAAAGTACAAATTTTTCATTTCCAAGATGTTCTTTCTCGGCATGATAAACACAACTAAATTGAATTATAAAAAAGTTTATCGCAACTCTTATAT
>JAGHBM010000054.1 GCA_021160955.1 Candidatus Aenigmatarchaeota archaeon | reverse complement strand
CCCCATAATAATATGCCATGTTATATATAAAAAAATCATTCCAAAATGTGAGAATTTAGGAACCAAAAAGTCTAAAAAAGATTTTATAAAATTTTTATTATCAAAATGAAAGATTAGAAAGGTTGATCCAGAAATGTTAAAAGAAGGATGGGTGAGATCTTTCGAAGTACGTTGAGCTCTTCTATGATGATTGATCGTGGCTCATAGTGGAATACATATAGAAGCTGTTTATGCGAAGCAGTAGAAAGGGCTGAAGAACTTGATCAATGAATGACTCAAAAAAAGATTAATCTTTTAGTGAAAGGTTTCTTAAATTTTTATATTTGCTAAACATTAAAAAGATAACATGGAGGGAAACAATCGCATTTCTTTGGCAAAGATGAATTATTCAAATAATGGAAACCCCACTAAACTTACAGAGATGATAGAAAGACTAATAAATGATTCTGATATCTTGAAAAAAGCTGAAGAAATTTACAGAGAATGTGGAGTATTAAGAATGGATGAGTGCTACCTAGTTGAATGCGCATAGAATATTAAATTGAGAACAATGAAGATGTTCATTCTTTGTAGAATTTAAAGATAATCACTATTTAACCAAAACTATAAATAAGAAGGTGTTAGAAATAAAAAATGGAGGTGTTAGAATGGGTGAACTACCTTTAGCTCCTATCGAGAGAATTCTGAAAAAGGCGGGAGCTGGAAGAGTTAGTAAAAAGGCGGCAGAAGAATTTGCATCAGTTCTTGAAGATATTGCATCGGAACTTGCTGCAGAGTGCGCTGCATTGGCAAAGCATGCTGGTAGAAAAACAGTAATGGCCAAGGATGTCAGGCTCGCCAAGAAAAAAGGATTCTAAGGTCTAATTTATGGTGTTTTTATGTATGGAAACCTTGAAGAGCTAATCAAAAAAATATCCGAAGGTGCAAAAATAGATGAGTCTGAAGTAAAGAAATTGATAGAGGAAAAAGTCAGGGAATTTTCCGGACTAATCTCAGAGGAAGGTGCCGCACATATAGTTGCAAAGGAATACGGACTGAATTTACTCAAGGAAATTTCAAAGGATCTCAAAATAGAAAATATAATTTGCGGTATGAAGTCGGTGAACGTTAAAGGTAACATAATAAGGATAATTCAACCTAAAGAATTTGAGAGAAATGGAAAAAAGGGTAAGGTAGCGAGTATAATAATCGGTGACGAGACTGGACAGATAAGAATTTCTCTTTGGGACGAACAGACAGACTTGGTTAAAAACTTAGAAGAAGGTATGAACATCGAAGTTCTAAACGCATACACGAGGGACAACGGACTGGGCGGATGTGAGCTAAGGCTCGGTAAAACAAGTAAAATAAACAAAATAGATGTAGAGATAACCCCGAAGAAGGGCGTTGGACGAACTGAAATAAGAAGGTTAACGATTGGTAGTAACGGTGAAATTAGGGGCGCTATAGTACAGATATTCGACACGAAACCCTTTTTCTTCGTCTGTCCAATATGTGGGCAAAAGATCGTGGATAACAAATGTGAGACTCATGGCGAAGTTGAGCCAAAGCCGATCTTGATATTGAGTGGTGTCATAGACGATGGCACCGGTAACATGAGAATAGTGTTTTTCAGGGAACAAGCTGAAAAGGTAATTGGAATGAAATCCGAAGAAGCTTTCAACATGACGAAAAACGGCAGCGACTTTGACAAACTCAAAGAAAAAATAAATGAAATTCTTGGTAAGGAATTCGTAGTTCGTGGAAGAACAAAACAGAATCAATTCTTTGAAAGGTTAGAATTTATAGCTACCGATGTGGAAGAAGTCGATCCGATCAAAGAGGCAAAGGCAATTTTAAATAGTTTGGAGAGAAAAGAGTAAGTGAGTTTGTGGTGAATAAGATGGCAAAAAAAGTCGAAACAAATGAAAAAGAGGAGAAAAAGAAAAAAATAAAGACTATAGATGAACTTCCGGGTGTTGGAGAAAAAACAGCTGAAAAGCTCAGGGAAATGGGCTACAGCGACTTGATGAGTATCGCCGCAGCTTCTTCTTCCGAACTAGCCGAAAAAGTTGGTATAGGTGAGGCCACCGCATCAAAAATAATTCAGGCTGCAAGGGAATCGTTGGACATAGGATTTGAGACCGTGGAGAAACTAGCTAAAAAAAGAGAGAAAATAGGAAAGATAACAACTGGTTCCAAAGCCCTCGACGACTTACTCGGGGGTGGGGTCGAAACCCAGTCAATCACTGAAGCTCATGGTGCATTCGGAAGCGGTAAGAGCCAGCTCGGATTCCAACTTGCCGTCAACGTACTTCTACCAAAAGAGAAGGGTGGTCTAAACAGAAATGCCGTGATAATAGACACGGAAGGAACCCTTAGACCCGAGAGACTCATACAACTTGGACGTGCCGTTGGTCTTGACGAAAAAGAAGTTATGAAGAGAATTTACACGGTTAGGGCATACAACTCCGATCACCAGATCCTCTTAGTAGAAAAATTACCCGATCTCATAAAGAAAAATAACATAGGGCTTGTCGTAATAGATTCCGTTACTTCTCAGTTTAGAAGCGACTACACCGGAAGAGGTACTCTGGCAACAAGACAGCAAAAGCTTAACAAACATCTACATACACTCCAAAGGATAGCCGATGTTTACAACGTAGCGGTGTACGTTACCAACCAGGTAATGGCTAGACCAGATATATTGTTTGGTGATCCAACATCGCCAATAGGCGGTCACATCCTTGGACATCAAGCTACTTTCAGGATTTATCTTAGAAAGAGCAAAGGTGAGAAAAGGATAGCAAGATTGATAGATTCGCCAAATCTACCAGAAGGAGAATGTGTATTCGCCGTCACAGAAGAAGGAATAAGAGATATCAAAGGTTAAAAAGAGTACCTTCCAATCCTAATTCCTTTACTTGTCTTTGATATTCTTTTTTCAATTCTTCGCTTCCTACAAATGCAGCAATATCTTGGCTTTCTATGGGTTTAACAACACCATCGATAGTATATGTTCCAAGATTTTCATCAATGAACTGATACCACTCTGCACGTAACCTAAAATTTTTAATTGGAAGTGCATTGTCGCTTTCAAGTAAGTTGGCAAATACTTTTTTAAGTCTCCATCTCATGTTATCTCCTTCAGATGTCACTGGAGGCAACATATCATCAACGATGAGAATTTTTTCTTCCATTTCTCCCCTTTCATCACTATACTCGACTTCGGCCTCCAAAACAAATTCGGGTCCATATTTAGGTATCAACTCGTCCAGTCTTGAGATATCGGTAAGAACTGCCGCGATCCCTCTACTATAAAAATGGAGAATTTTATTCTCGTCTAATACAGTAAAGAAACCGTTGTAAATGGATTTAAAAAATTCCGGAAAACTTTCTTTAGAAAATATCTTAAAACCATTATATGAATATCCGGTAAAAATGGTTCTTCCCATATTATTACCGTATCAGATCAAGTCCTTCTCAGAAACTATCACAAATTCTCCAACTGCCTTTATGGCTGAGAACGGTATCAGGAACCTTCCTTTTTCATCTTCTTGGAGGTTCATCTCCGACGCATGTTTAGTTGGATTTACCAATATCATGTTCAAAAGCTCTCCGGATTCGGTTATGAAACTTAGATCTCCGACAACACCAAATTTCTTCCCAGTTTCATCACTCACAACTATTTTTCCAATAATTTCCTTTCCTTTTACGTCTTCCACAAAATCACCTCTGAAAAACATTAACTGCTTATATTTAATAATATGTTAAATTTAAATGTTTTGCGAGAGGTGGAGTTATGGAAATTTCTCTTGGGATCCTATTTGGTCTCATGGCAATGATCGGATGGGGCCTCGCTGATTTTTTTGCAAAGAAGACAGTCGAGAAAATTGGTGACTTTAAAACTCTATTGTGGACACAGATTATTGGACTTGCTGTCCTAACGGCTTTTTATTTTCCTTTTGGCCATGGTTTCATTTATCGTTTTATAGATATTATGACTTTTGTCATAATAGGTTTATCTGGTTCGTCTGCATATCTTTTATTCTATAGAGCTTTAAAAAAAGGCCAAGTATCCGTTCTTTCACCAATTCAAGCTTCATGGGTAATAGTCACTATAATCATCAGTTTGATCTTTCTAAAAGAAAGTCTAAATTTTTTGCAAAGTATAGCAATAATAATTATAGTCGTTGGAATTTTGTTAGTCTCCTTCAAATATAAAGACCTTAAAAAATTCAAGCTGGATAACTTGCTTCCAGGAGTTTCAGAAGATTTAATTTCAATGGGCATATGGGGAGTTAACTTTGCAATAATCGGCTTTCTTGTTTCAAAATTCAATTGGTTTGTCCCAATGTTCTTTCTAAGAGTTTTTATGGTGCTTTCTTTACTTAGTTTTTCTGGAGTTAAAAGAATGAACATCACCTTTGGTAAAAGAGAAGTCATACCTTGGCTGATACTAATAGGACTGTGTGACGCTATGGCATTCATAGGATTTGGACTTGGAACCAGCACAACTTACATCTCCATAGTATCACCAGTAGCAGCATCATTTCCCTTAGTTACAATAATTCTGGCGAGAATCTTCTTAGGAGAAAAATTGGATATAAACCAAAAAATTGGCGTGATTGGAATCTTGATTGGACTAATTATATTATCCCTCTAACTATCATCAACTTCTTAACCAGATCTCTCACATTCTTCTCAAACTCTTTCAAGGATACACCATCATTTTTCACAACGTAATCTGCCATATCTATGAGCTTATCTTCACCGTGTCTTGATTCCCTCTCTTCACGTTCCCGCAAATACTTCTCAGTCTCACCTGGAAATCTACCCCTCTTTATTTCTCTTTCAAGTCTCACATTGAATGGTGCCTCTATGGCAATTAGGATTGGTTTTTCTCCTGTTCTCCTTTCAAGCTCCTTTAATTGCAGCGGATCTCTCAATCCCTCTATCACTATCTTATCCCCACTAACCTTATCCAATAGCCTTTGGACAATCAATCCCTCCCTTCCCCGGTGAAACCACTCTCCGATCTCTGCATCTGTTTCTTTGGTGTAAGGAAGGCCACGTCTCTTTATTTCCTCTCTTATTATATCTCCGGTAGAAACAACTGAAAATCCGAGCTTCTTCAAGGCATTTGCCGCCGTAGTTTTCCCAGAAGAAGGCTTCCCTACAATTACTACAATCATAACACTCACTTTCTTGTCAAAAGTGTTCTCGCCTTAACGTCCAAGAAATAGACGAACCCTTTACCCTTTGGCTTCCTATCCACAACTCCCATAGACATGAGCCTGTTGAGTATGTTGTTTATTGACCTAACCGCATGTTGCTTAGACTTATATTTATCAAATCCCAACAGCTCCACGATCTCCGACGGATAAAGTTCTTCCCTCTCTTGAAGTATATCGACAATTTTTCTCTGCTTATAAGTCAATTGCCTTAGAAAGTCTTTGTCAACTAATTCTTTTTCTTGTCGCTCTATTGTCTCACTTTCTATGGTCGCCGCCTCAGCGCTCTCCTGTTCTTGAACTCTCACATTTTTATTGATGTCACTCTCTACACTGGCTATTTCAAACTCTCCCTTCTCAATTGCCCTCTGGACAAGATCGTTGCACATCTTTAAAACTTCCCTTGGAAATCCACCGGTCCTTTTATAAATCTCATCAACTACGTCGTCGGTAAACGGCAAAATATCCCTTCCACCAACGCTTTCAATTCTTCTTCTTATCAATTCACGTGTGTATTCCTTATTCAGTGTCACGAGCTCTATTTTTGTCACTATCCTACTTCTAAGAGTTTCGAGATTCTTCCTGAGGAGATCTTCCAGTGTGGGCAGCCCTGCAAGTATCATTTGCATACCTTCAACCTGATCACATATAGTTCTGAGCCATTCCAAAGTCGATACATCGGATTCATGCGCCTCGTCGATCATCAAAAGGAATTTCCTTCCTTTCAACTTCCTGTTCAGATACACGTGAAGGTCGTGAAGTTTCACTCCTCTACCTAAAATTCTCTCAATAATCGAAGGTTTAAAGGAGTTTAAAAAAAGGTCCACGAGCTCGTCCGTTTGAGGCGGTTTAGCTATGTATAACGTCTTATACTCATCCTTGACCTTATCCTCTACGTATCTCAAAAAAGTCGTCTTTCCAGACCCAGTGGATCCCAAAACCATTGCAACTTTATGTCCCTCCCTCAAATGTATTGCCATCTTCTTTATTTCCTCGTTGTATCCAACGAAGAGGGATGGACTAATCTTCAACGTGAATGGATTTTCACTCCATCCCAATTGTCTTAACCATTCTTCAACTTTTTCCTCATATTCAAGCATACTATCACGTTCACGTGAACAAATATAGATAATAGAATGTGAACAACTAATACTTAAATGTTTTTTGGACCGATAATATTACATTCACGTGAACTTCACGTGAAGGAAACGTGAACATATGTGACATTCGGAATACTTTGTGAAGGTTTCGTGAAGGAAACGTGACAAAAACGTGAATATCTGTGAATTACTTGCCAATATCATAACGTTGCACTTCAAACTTAATGTGAGTATAGATCATGATTTGTTTTTGTGAGAGACAATATATGTTAAGTACAATTGAAATATTATACCAGAAGCTCTAATGTAGTATAGGTTTTGTGAGTATTTTGTACCATAAACACCAATTTTTTAACCATTTGATTAAAATGTGAGAGAAATGACGTATATGCAACGCTATGAAACATGCTCTGACGAAGAAAATATTAAGGAAATGTGAGAGTTTACGAGGTTATTATTTTGACTCCATCTGTTCCGATGCATATTTTTATGTGAGTTATATATTCACGTGAAGGTTTCGTGAATGTCACGTGAAGGTAAAAGTGAACGTGAAGGAAACGTGAATATTTTGTGAAGGTTTCGTGAAGATAATGTGAAGATAAACTCATTTTTATGGGGTCAAAATCATGTTCAACATTAGGGGTATCCTCCCACGAATTTAGACATACTATATGTGAGAGTTAATGGTAAAAATCTTTATGAATTATGCCAAAAACAGTACAAATACCATAAAATCGGCCTAAAATGTGAGAGTTTACACAACAAAAAATGGTTAAAAATGATCCTACCCGGAATTTGAGAGGATTTCAGTTGCCTTGAGAAGCTTTCGTAGGGATGATTCTGACATTTTAGACTCGGAGAGTCTGTTAAAAACTCCTGTTTTAAGTTTTATTATCCTAACTCCAAAGAATCTTCCTTCTTCGTCTCTAGCACCTATGTTTTCGACGATATTTTTTAAAACATTCTCTATGTAGTAGTGAACCGTTGAAAGAGGTAATTTAGAATCCCTGGATAACTTTCTGAGCCAAATACCATCAGGATTTCTTAAAAGAACCCTTATTATCTTTTTTACCTTCTCCAAATCATACTCGTTTCTACCCATAACATCACATTTGTTTATCTATTGAACACTGTTCAATAAAAACTGTGCAATCTCATATAAATAAATATAGTTATAGCCAACAAAAAATATCATGAGAACGTTTGTAGCAATTCCAATACCTGAAGAAATTAAGAGAAAAATTGCTGATATACAGAAAAGTTTTGATCTTACTGGAATAAAGCTGGTAGAACCACAAAACTTTCACTTAACAGTCAAGTTCTTCGGAGACTTGAACGAAGAGGAATTGGAAAGAGCTGAAAACATTTTAAGGAACATCAGATCCGAGTCATTTGACATACGTATTGGTGGTATCAATGTATTTCCGTCTAAATCATACATAAGAACTATTTGGATCGATGTGACAAAAAATAGAGACAAATTAATAGCATTCTTAAAATACGTTCGTAGTCATTTTGAAGGTCTTGGGAAGGACGACAAATCTGAAATTATCCCACACCTAACGATTGGTAGAGTTAAATGGATTGAAAATAAACAAGAGTTATTGAAAAGAATTGAAAAACTCGAGAACGTTGAAATCGGTGAGATGAAGGTGGATAAATTGGTGCTGTACAAAAGCACGT
The DNA here is from genome assembly GCA_021160955.1 of Candidatus Aenigmatarchaeota archaeon. Taxonomy (GTDB): domain Archaea; phylum Aenigmatarchaeota; class Aenigmatarchaeia; order PWEA01; family JAGHBM01; genus JAGHBM01. Next base: position 608 of record JAGHBM010000054.1, on the reverse strand, counting down.
TGACAAGAAACGGGCCAATATACGAGGCTATTGGGGAGATAAATTTTGGATGAAAGAACTTTATTGAAGTTGAGTATAACTTGCTCAATAATAGGAATCGTGATGTTGTATTTTGTATCTCAGTCATATGGCCCCGAAGAAATGAAAATCGGCGATATTGAAAAGGAAGATATTGGAAAGATCGTATCCATTGAAGGGCAAGTGGCATCTAAATATTACAATGGAAGACATATGTTTTTGGAAGTATACGACGATACGGGAAAAATAAACGCCGTTATATTTGAGAAGACCATCGATAAGAAACAGATAGATCACACAAAGATAACAGAGGGCAGCCATATAAGAATTGACGGAAGAATAAATCTGTATAAAAGGAAACTTGAAATAATAGGAAATGATATCGTCACAATTACCTGAATATTATTTTTTCTATTTTCTCACAAGTTTCTTCAACGGTGCCGGATGCATCAACCAAGTAAACTGGTTTCAAGTCTTTGAAGTTATGATAATATTTATAAAACTCTCCGTTTAGTTTCTTTAAATATTCCAAGTTGTCCTCGGACCATTTTTGCTTGTTGTTTCTAGATCTTTCCTTTATTCTCTTCTCT
>JAGHBM010000063.1 GCA_021160955.1 Candidatus Aenigmatarchaeota archaeon | reverse complement strand
ACAGCATAGGAACCGTTGAGAGTTGCCAAAAAGCCAAAAAAATAGCCAGCGGAAAACTAAAGGAAATATAACTTTGGAGAGAATTCTGATAAAATTTTAAATAACTATCTTCCTCATTTTTATACTTATGACTGTTCTGGTTATAGCTGAGAAACCGAAGGCTTCAACGAGAATAGCAAATGCCCTTGCAGAAGGAGAGGTCGTTCAGAAAAAAAATGGAAAGACTTTTTGGTACGAAATATACAGGAACGGTGAGAAACATCTCGTAGTTCCTGCTGTCGGCCATCTGTTCACATTAAAGCAGAAAGGAAGCGGTGGTTGGACTTATCCTATTTTTGAGTCGGAATGGGCGCCGAGTTTTAAGGTCAGCAGGTCTTCCGCCTTTTCCAAGGCGTATTTCGAAAACTTTGAAAATTTATGTAAAGAAGCAGACGAATTTATAATCGCAACAGACTTTGATCCCGAGGGATCTGTCATAGGATACAACATCCTCAGGTTCATATGCAAGAAAAACGATGCCAAGAGGATGAAATTCTCGACTCTCACGGAGTCTGACCTCATAGAGGCATATGAAAATCTTTCCGATCTGGATACGCCGCAGATAAATGCCGGTATAGTCAGGCACAAGTTGGATTGGCTATACGGTATAAACACATCGAGGGCACTCACGTTAGCAATAAAGAAGAACAGAAATTTCTTTAAACTTCTGAGTACCGGTAGAGTACAGGGACCAACCCTGAAAATTGTTGCCAAGAGAGAAGAGTCGATAAGCAATTTCGTACCAAAACCATATTGGGAAATCGAGGCTGAGTTAGAAACGAAGAAAGGAGAAAAAATACTCGCTGGTTATGAAGAGGGAAAGATATGGGAAAAGAAAAAGGCTCTGGATGTCAAAAGCAACTGCAAGGGTGCTGGCGCAAAGGTTTTGGAAGTTAAGAAGAGAAAATACAAACAAAACCCACCAACTCCATTCGATCTCACCACCCTCCAAATAGAAGCTTATTCCGCTTTCGGATTCTCACCGACTCAAACACTCAATCTCGCCCAAAGTCTCTACGAGTCCGGTCTCATATCTTATCCAAGGACGTCATCTCAAAAACTCCCCGAGAAGATTGGATACAAAAATATAATAAAGAACCTTTCAAAGCAGAAGGACTATAAGAAGCTCGCTGAAAAGCTCCTCACGATGGATCTTAAACCAAACGAAGGAAAAAAACAAGACCAAGCGCATCCATCAATATATCCCACTGGAGAAAAGCCCAAGAAACTAACTGCTCAAGAAAAAAAGTTATACGATCTCATAGTTAGGAGATTTTTCTCTGTTTTTGGAGAGCCCGCTGTAAGGGAGAGTATGAAGGTCGTGTTCGATGTGAATGGTGAGAGGTTTGTAACTGAAGGGCGGAGGACTATAGAAAAGAATTGGATTGAGTTCTATGAAAAGTACATAAAATACGAGGAGCAAACCCTCCCAGAGTTAAAAGTTGATGATGAGTTAAAGGTTCTTCGTATGGACATTCTGGAAAAGGAAACCCAACCACCAAAGAGATACACCGAGGCATCACTTGTAAAAGAACTTGAAAAGCTCGGTCTTGGAACGAAGGCAACGAGGGCAAACATAATAAAGACACTTTTCGATAGAGGCTACATAAAAGGTAAGAGTATAACCATGACACAGTTGGGGTTTGCCGTGGTCAAGACCTTAGAAAAGTATTGCCCCGAAATTTTGTCAGAAGAACTCACAAGAAAGTTCGAAAAGGATATGGAAGCAGTTGAGGAAGGTAAATGTGAAAAAGAAAAAGTTATAGACGAAGCGAAGAAATTCCTGAAAAAAATACTGACGAAGTTCAAAAAGAATGAAGACAAAATAGGCGAAGAGCTTTACAAGGCTCTCGTGGAGACCAGAAACGATCAATACATAGTAGGGAAATGTCCGGAGTGTGGAAGCAACCTGAGAATCATAAGGTCGAAGTCCTCTGGCAAAAGGTTCATTGGATGTGAAGGTTATAAGAATGGATGCAGAGTTTCATTTCCACTCCCGCAATATGGAAAAATCGAACCAATGGAGACACTGTGTAAGGTTTGTGGATATCCACAGGTCAAAGTCATAAGAAGGGGTAAGAGGCCATGGATTCTCTGCATAAATCCGAATTGTCCCTCGAAGAAAGATTGGGGAAAGAAAAAAGAGGAAAATAGTGGAGGTGAGTGAATGTTTATACCTAAGGAATTAGAAGCTTTGAAAAAATTCAACTACGTTAACAATGCTGAAGAGCATTATAAAGAATGGTTGTTGAGAAAGAAGACAGTGGAATCACTCGATTATGAATAGGCTTGGAGGATCCAGACTTCGTCTTTCTTTTTTACGTATTCAAAGTAGGCTTCTTTGTCCTTGCCAAGTCTTTTTAATTCTTCCAAGACTTTGTTGGCATCTTCATCTGCAATGATTAGTTTTCCTCCATCGACAACGCCGATATATTTTCCACCATACATCTTTTGAATTTCTTTCCAATTTTTCTTGACGTACTCTGAATTTTCTCTATATCTCGGATAATTCGAGGCTATATCTTTAACAGCTCTTTCATCTATCTGTACAACCATTTTGTTCACCTAAATATATTTTATCTATCTTAGTTTAAAAGTTTTGGAAAAGTTTATATATAAGATAGACTAAATTGTTGGTGGGTTTCTTTGAAGTTGGAAGAAGTAAAAATAACCAATGCATCTGGAATTTTTTCTTCATCATTCTCTTCTCTGGAAGATTGGATAAATTCTGGTGTAGATGGTGTTGTCTTGAAAACGGCAACATACAAACCCAGGAAAGGTTATGAATTTCCAAATGTTGCCATAGACGATGATAAAATTCTTCAAGCGATGGGACTTCCAAACCCGGGTTACTTGGATATGTCAGAGCTTGCGAAAAGCATCAAGAAAGAACATCCAGAGACCTTTGTTATTTACTCATTCGCATCTGGAGATGAGGAAGAGATAAAAGAGATCACAAGTGTACTCGAAAAGAATTGTGATGCATTAGAATTTAACATTTCTTGCCCTCACGCCAAAGGTCTTGGCAGTTCAATTGGATATGATGTTCATACACTTAAAAATTTGTGTGAAACCGTAAAAGAGAACATCGATAAGCCATTTGGGTTGAAGATGCCTTATTACCCCACAGATGAACTTTTGGGTGAAGTGGTAAATGCAACTGAGGTTGTTGATTTTTATACCAGCATCAATTCAGTTGGTAAGGCAATGATGATTGGAGAAGATTTTGGAATTTCAAATAAGCTTGGAGGACTCTCGGGACCGGCAATAAAACCGTTGGCTGTGGGCCAGGTTTACAGACTCAGAAAATTCACGGATAAATTCATCTTTGGATGTGGAGGAATAGTTAATAGGAGAGATGTAGCTGAGTTTCTGAGGGCAGGTGCAAATGGCGTTCAGTTAGGCTCTGGTGTTCTTCGATACAAAACTAAGAAAGAATTTGTTGACGAGGCGAGAAAAGGGTTCAGTTTCCAATTGAAAAATTATTTTATAAATCAGGGTGTGAAAGAATGGGAATGAAGTACAGGTTGGCGAAGTTGATTAAGGAATGGGATTGTATAAAGTATGGAAGCTTCGTTTTGGCCTCCGGAAGAAGATCTAACTACAAGATAGATTTAGATGCACTCTTTGAAAATCCAGAAGGCAAGAGACTCGCTGGAGAAATGGGGGCAATGGAATTGAAAAAGTTAGGTGATTACGAAATTGCGGGTGTGTACCGTGGAGGATCTTTGTTTGCAGAAGCAGTATCCGAAAGATTAAACAAAGACTATGTGAGCGTTGATTATAAAAGAAATGTAATTGAAGGTGATATAAAGCCCAAAGAGTACGTGATATTTGAAGATGTTACCACAACGGGTGGTTCGGTACTTAAGGTTGCAACCATACTCAGAGACTATGTAGATGTTCGTAATGCGATAACAGTTGTAGATAGGCAAGAAGGGGCATTTGAAAATTTGCGAGAAAATGGTATAAGACTCCATAGCTTGCTAACAAAGCAAGACCTTGGTATAATATTTTAACAGAGGGAAGTTCTATGAAAAATATGAAAATAAAAAACAATATGTAGATATAGAATTTCTGTGGTGGGTGCAGAGAATCTCTTCTTCTATGAAGTGTCATCCGTCGCTAAAGGAGTAAGGGTACTATAAACTCGTATGTGAGTTTTGAGGGTATGTATCCATTTAAGGTCTCTATTATGTAACCTTTTTTCAATAGTTCCCCTAAGCTCTTGTCAAGAGATTTTTTGGTCATCTCTATATTTTCTAAAAGTTCGTGGTAGTCACTTCTACCATTTGTCAGATAGTCTTTTGTTATGGTTTGTAACAATTCTAGTTTTTCCATAATATCACCTCCTTATTTCGAGTTTTCTGTAACTATAGAAATATTTGGATGTCAAGTATTTAAAGTTTTCTATGAAAGTCGAAATATAAATTTTTATATAACTTTAGAACTAACTAAATATAATGAGGCCTGACATAGTTCACAAAGCGCTTGGCAACGAAGTTAGGAAAGAAATTCTCATAAGATTATCAAAGAAGGAGAAGTATCTCACAGAGTTAGCAAGAGAAATGGACATGGCCCCTCAAACGGTTGATTTCCATCTAAATTTGCTGTGCGAAATTGGGCTCGTTAGCTATGAATGGCGTGAGGGCAAGAAATATTACTTTCTAAAAGACAAAAAGATTTTAGATTTTTTAGAGACGCGAAAGCCAATCCCTCTACATGCTCATCCCAGACCTCCTCATGAAATAATGGAAGAGATGTTGGAAGACATCGTTAAAAGGTTGGAAAGAATTGAGAAAAAAATAGATAAGCTAAAATTAAAATAAGTTGAACTCTTTTCTCCAACTAAAAAACTATAATTAAAAAATAAAGAAATTTATAATAACCAATATAGAGGAAATTTTTATGAAAAACCCTAAGATAAAACCAAATTTCGAGATATTTTATCCTAACATGTCTTTTGATTCAGTTATTTTCAGATCTCCTGTAACAGAATTTGAGATGAAGATACTCAATAAAGATAAGTTCGTGAGAATTATTCATTTACTCAACGGAGAGTTCAGTTTGGAGGAAATATCATCTGAGGCAGATGTGAACTTGGATGAGCTGAAAAAGTTCTTATCCTATCTTGAAAAATACCAGGTGTTGGAAGAAGAGACTGATGTTAGAAAAGTTACAGAGTTATTAAAACCCACGTTCCACAAAATTAAAAGAAGATTCAACGAGAGGAATACTCCAAGTTTTCTTGTTATAACACTTAGAGGATTGGATGAAATTTTTCACGAGATTTTCAGAGAGATTAAATATGGGGGTATTGATATTGCTGTGGTGGATGAAGATGAAATTGATATAAATCACTATATTAAAATTCTCAAAGAAAAAAATCCAAGTTTTGTGATATGTCTTCTAAATTCTACGTATTGGGACCTATGTGAGAAAATCAACCGGCACCTCTT
>JAGHBM010000075.1 GCA_021160955.1 Candidatus Aenigmatarchaeota archaeon | reverse complement strand
GATATATGAATGTTATAATTTATATCAAACTTCTTCAAGTCATTGATTAGATGTCTTGTGAACTTTGACGGGGAATAATAAGGCGATTCTGTAACAATTTCGAAATATTCAAAGTTATTTCTTTCTGCGAAGGTAACATCTTTTAGAAGTCTATTTGGAGTGATTGGATCGTTCTGCATTCCAAGCTTCATTTATCTCCCTCTTATATTTCTATGTCCTAGATACCTTACATAACCCGAATCATATATTTCCACTTCGGCGAAATGGCCGCCCTCCGATTGGAAACTATTTACAGTTAGTTCTCCCGGATTTATAAAGATTCCTTCATCGCTACTCGTACCTGGAGATATTTTCTCTTTAGTTCCTATCTTTTGTGCTATTGGGTTACCGTGGAAATGTCCTGAAACGGTGAGTTTCGGCTGTAAAGTTTCAACAACGATTTCAAATACCTTAGATCCATCATGTGAGGATTGTGCATTCGGATGATCTGGTGGGACTGCTTGAATACTATCATCATCATACTTTATAAAATATCCAACATCTCCGTAACCATATGGAGGCTCGTGTGTCAGAAATATCTTATGATCGTCGTTCTCAAAGAAGAGATCGTTTATTTCATCAATTCTAGGTATTCTTCTAAATCCCTTGCCAGGTTTTATATATCCTGGAGCTCTTTTACTGCCACCATAACCTATTATAGAAAAATCATCCACTTTTCTTGGATCAACTTTAATCAGTCTTTTATCAACATCAATGACGTTCTCCGGAAACTTGGCCTTGTACCAAACACTTCTTAGTTCATGACTGCCCGGTATTATATACGTATATCCATCCTTGTAACTACCAAATATATCTATGGATTTTTCAAATGTGATTTTATTATTCATGAGTCCGTTTTCCTTAGTGGGATAACCGCTTATATCACCATCAAATATAATATCAGCATTTCTGTAATCCGCATAATCTACTAATTTCTTCAAAGAATCCAGATCGCCGTGAGAATCTCCAGCAACTATAAATCTCATATAAGACATAAACCCACCCAAAATATTATTTACTACTATAATATAGTAACAACTACTATATAAAGTTAACTCTTTAAAACAACCTGAGAAATGAAAGAAATAAAATTGGAAAAAAGAAAAGAGAGAAAAGATCATCGTTTCTTGACCATCTTCTCGTCGGTATCAATTTTATCTTTTTCCAATACATTGACCTCTTCTTCCTTTGATTCCTTGATAGATTTTTGAGATTCTTTTTCGCTTTTCTTCTTGGTAGACTTGCCTTTGGGCTTTTTCTTTCGTGGGTTTTCCTTCTTTACAGGAACATCTGGAACTTTTTGTTCTTCCAAATCCCTTTCTTTGATTAAATCTCTAACTGATCCAATGAACCTTCTTATGTACTCTTTAGTTAAATGAATGTCACGCTCGGGAATTTTGTCTATCTTCTTGTCATTCAACAATTTCTTCATTTCAAGAACTTTGTCGAAAACTTCATTATAAACCGGGTTCAATTTCTGCTCCTCTATCAAGTGTTTCTTGAAGGCATTGGGAAGGTTCTTTGGATCTTTTGGTAATTTATCCAAAGACTTCAGCGCAGCTATGGACGCCTTGAGCATGATCTCATAGTTTTTTTGTATGTACGTTGCCTTTCTCCTCAATATTAATTCTTTTAGAAGTTTGTTCATCCTCTCGACAAATTCTTCTCCTTTCTTAAGGAATTCATCGATATCAGATCCTTTTATGTCCTTTATTTCACGGCGCTCAACTTTCTTCCTGAATTTAACGACTTCATCAAGATATTTGACGTATTTCTTTTCGAGTAGCCCTCTGCTAACCAAATGCTCTTCGAGAGCCTCAGCGGCATGTATAGGATCGGGAGGACCAATACCGAGGTACATCAAAACGGCCTCTTCAGCACCGATCATTGCATAATAAACATCTTCAGCCACTAACCATAGTTTTGCTGTCTTTGCTCTCAGCAATCTCTTTGGAACCGTTCTCATTCTTCTCTCCGCTGCCTCTGGAGTAGCTCTTATCTCGCCTTTTTCGAGAAGTCTTTTGGCTGTTAAGAAGAAACCCGTATCATACACCGGTATTCCATCTTTCAAAACCGCATAGGCTAAAGGAGTAAAATCGTTGATCATCTTCATGAAACTCGTTATGGTCCATGGATTTTGCGGCGAAAGCTTATCGTCTATTTTTGATGCAAGATCATGTATGAATTCTTCCATCTCTGATTCTTTTTTTGCATCAAAGTCTTTGAGAGTATCATCAACTAAAATAACTAAGTCTATATCACTATCAATTTTAAATTCATCACGAGCAGTAGAACCCCAAACCACTATTGATTTTATGTACTTTCCGTACTTATCCAAAAGCTTCTTGGAGAATTCTTTTACAATTTCTGCACGTCTCTTCTTTGAGAAGTCCTTTATCCTTTTGCTTATTTTCCTTTTGATTTTTTTCTTCTTCATGTAATCACTATAAAATAATTACAATATCTCCTATATAAAGATTTCGTTTGATTAATTAATGTTAGATTTATAAAAAAATTTGTAAATGCTCATCTAAATTCTTCCCTTTCCCATACTTCTTTTGGTTTTTTCTTCTTTAGAATCTCTCCGCCAAACCACGTATGGGAAAGTTCTGGGGCTTCGAGCGTTCCTTGGAGCGGATTGAACATATTTCTTTCTATTATTCTTCTTTCCCTCTCTATCTCACCTTCAGTTAGACCAAAGAATTCTTTTGGAAGCTTATCTGGAGGGATATCAGCTTCGAGATATATGGCCATTCTCTTAAGGTTTTGAACACTCTCGAGCCATCTCACCTCTTCTCTCCTTCCACCACCCCACTCATATAGAATATATCCATCCATGAATCCTCTGAGTCTTAACTCCCACATCAATTTGTAAAGGTATATATCTCCTCTCTCAACGGGAATGTGAAGATGTGCCGGAGATGGATTCGAACCGACATGAAGCATTTTTACATATTCACCATCCCTCGGACCAAGTGCTTTTATTTCTTTCATAACATCAAGACCATGAGTGGCGACGTGTTCAAAATCTATGGTACATCTGACATATGGATTATCTATTTTTTTCATGAGATGACATATATCCTTTGGTCTCACGAGTCTGAAATGACCCCTGTAAGATGCAGATCTGCAATCAGGAACCTCTATCAATAGAGTAATTTTGTTTTTTTCTAAGTCCTTCAACAGTTTATTTATGTGTCCTTCGAGGTATTTGGCAGCAACAGCATCAACGAGCTTACCTTCTTCTCCACTTTCTATCAATTCTATAGGGTCTTTTTTTCCACAAATATTTTTCCACAACGGATCTTTATTTTCGTACATATCCCATGCAACTATTATGTAAGCATGATACTCTGCCATTGACAAAACAGATTCGACTTTTTTCTTTACAACCTCTCGTATGTAATCCTTCCACGCTTCTAATATCATTTTCTCTTTCTCTTCCCCAAACAACTTTTCAAATTCTTCTTCCGCCTTCTTCATGTCTTTGTATTTTTTTGTAAGATACTGTAGAAGTAATGACTCTGATGCCTTGGATGTATGTCTTTTCATCTCCTCCAAGGCAAACCAATTAAGGGCCTTTTCAGACCTTAAAAGTTTATCTTCTATGGGATTCCCGTTCTCATCAACCAATAAGTATGACCATTTCCTGGTCTCCCTATAAAAGAAAGGACTTGGTAAGTAAGAGCTATGGATGTTTATCGCCTTGGCACCAATCTTTTTTGCCACTTTGATGTATTCCTTCATATCATCGTCGACTCTCTTGTATTCAAGTTTCTCTGCGGACGTTGTTGGCAACGAGACATTGGTAGCACCGTGTATGGTAAATTCCAGTTTTTGTGCCTCTCCTATACTCCTGAGTTTTTCTATGTCTATGGGAGTAACAGAAGTTGGAAATTCGAGGTCTATCTCAATTACTTTGACACCCTTGGTGACTACCATTTGAACTTGTTGTGGTGCAGTAGCCTTATCAATTGACGGTATACCACTTGTAACTCCGACTTTATAATGTTTTGGTTCTATGGGAAGTTTTTTCTCCTTTTTGAGAAGTTTTCCGATCATATCGGATGCCTCTTGAATTTCAAACCGCCTATTATATCTTTAAGATCATCGTAAAGGGATATAAATTCTTCTTTTACGGCGGCTGCAACTTCCTTTGGTTCGCCTTCTTTTGATGACAATATCTTCTTCAAAAATGAATCTATCTTATCGAATCTTCCCTTCTTTTCCTCAACTTCTTTTTCCTCTTCGGGAGATTTTCCTTTGAACTGTTCTATCTCCAACCACATCAACTCTTCTTTCTTTTTTATACTCTCTTCGATTTCTTCTATCTCTTTTTTGGTTTTTACATAAACCTTAATATCTATTTCCATGGTCTCTTTTTCAGATCCTCCAGCAGAGATGGTTTTTTTCCTTATCTCAATGTCAAGATAAGAATAATACTTACCTTTCTTTACGTTCTTTGTTGATACGGGCTTCCAGCAATACAACTCTACACCAGAGACTATGGTGTTGTATCCCTCGATTATAGTTGGATCATCAAGACCGGAATACTTGCTTTCTCCGACTTTGAGTTTGTATATCGCCTTTAAATAAGGTTCGACTAGCTTCTTGTTGCTCTCAAGAGATGCGATCCTGTTGTTGAGTTCCTCCCTCAACATATCGACCCTTTCCTTAACGGCCTTTCTATACTTTTCCATCCATTCCTGAAACAACATCCATTTTATTCTGAGAAGTCCTTTCTCACTCTCCGATATCTTCAGTTTGTCTATGTCTTCTTCCTTTTCTATCTTGAAGAAATCGTAAACCAACGTCGGAAACTTTCCACTGGCAACGAGCTTATGCATCGCTGTGGGTGTCTGACTATCAACAAGATCAACAAAATCCGATTTCAACGTATCCAATTTGTTCTTTTCAAAGTGTTCCAGAACTTGTTCAAACTTCCTGAGATCATGCTTTATGAGTTCTATATCCCTCCTCATATCACTTATGGTCGAGAGAATTCTCGCGACATTCTGCTCTATGGCTTGTCTTTTTCTCATCATCTCTTGATAAAGGTTGCTTCTCGGGTTTATCTCTATCCAATCCTGATATTTTTTTACCGTGTATCCTCTATTTTTCAATAATCCTATGATTTTAAAATAAATTTGAGTAGGAAATCCAACGACACCAGTTAAAACTATTTTTCTCTCGATGAGAGCTCCCATTGAAAACACTTCCAATATTTAAATATAGGACCGATTTAATATTTATTGTTGGTAACATGTTCGGCACTTTCAAAAAAATAATTAAGCCAAAGAGAAATGAAGAGAAGAGACCATTATTGAACCTTGAGGAAAAAAGAATCCCACGTGAAGATTTCTCCATGCCCGAACCGGAGGAGATAAGAAGACTTCCACTTCCATCGGAACAGAGTTACAGACCTCCGACGAACCATGAAGGGCATGTGGATCATATTTTTGATAAACCAATTCCTCAAGATGAATCCACTCCAAGAAGACCTCTTGAACCTCCACCAATGAAACCTTTGAGCGAGGAAGTAAGACCACGTCCACAGAGATACAGCGAAGAAAGAACATACAACAATGAAAATGTACTTCAGGAAATTTTAAGAAGGCTCGATGAGATAGAAAATAGGATTGAAAGAATAGAGGGAATGTTATCCGGGAGACCCGCCGATCATTTAAGATAATAGTAATTACCACTTTCTTTTTGTTCTCTGTCCTTAACTGATCCAGGTTTGTTTGCCCTTGGTCTACCGTTTTCTGGATCCCTCCTGAAAGTTATTTCTACATCTCTCAAGAATGTGTTAAAAGAAGACTCAAGTGTGCCTGGTTTTATGGCGTGACCTCTTTTTCCAGACTCTCCTAAAAATACCATACCCCTATCAGCGATATAGTCCAAGAATAGAATATCATGGTCTATCACCATTGCTGTTGCCTCTCTGAGCTCAATTATCTTTTTTATGACCTTAGCTGCCACAAGTCTTTGTTCAACATCCAGGTAAGCCGATGGTTCGTCCAAGAGATAGAGATCTGCATCTTGCATAAGACAGAGAGCTATCGCAAGCCTCTGAAGCTCGCCACCACTCAACTTGGAAACTTTTGATTGATAGAGTTTGTCGAGACCAAGAGGTGTAACTATGGAATTCTTATACTTCAAGAAATTCTTATTCTTGTTCAATATATCCAAAACGGTTCCATCAAATTTGGTATAAATGTACTGAGGTTTATAACTTATTTTTACCTCCGGTTCTATCTTTCCGGAATCAGGTTTTATCTCGCCGGCAAGTATCTTTGCAAATGTAGTTTTACCCAATGCATTTGCACCGAAGATTGCTAAGATTTCTTGATATTTTATCTCGCCCGGCTCTACAGTTAGAATGAATCCCCCAAGATCTTTCTCTATTTCCGTGAACTTTGTAAGGTAATAAGAATCTGACTTCTTAGTTGGTGCTCTCACCTCAAAGGTTATGGGTTCTTCTCTTATTCTAACGTTATCTTCTTTTATGTAACCATAGAGAAATGTGTTTATACCAACACGCACACTGTAAGGCTTGCTAACAACTCCGTACACACTCGGAACGCCGTAAAATATGTGTATTATATCGGCCATAAAATCCAAAGTAGCGAGGTCGTGATCAGTAACTATCACAGTTTTTTCTTTACCAACCTCCCTTATCAGCTTTCCCACTTCTAATCTCTCCTTTACATCCAAGTAAGAAGAAGGTTCGTCTATAAAATAAAAATCCGCTTCTTTGGATAGAGAAATGGCTATTGCCAGTTTTTGTAATTCTCCTCCGGATAAATCTTCAGTCCTTCTATTCGTTATATAATCAACGGACAGCCTCTTCAAAATTTCGAATGCCTTCTCGTTGATGATTTTCTTCACTGGGCCGGAATAGATCTTTGGTATTTCATCAACTTGTTGTGGTTTATATATGGTCTTGACATCTTCAGATAGACTTTCAAAATATTTCTGAAGTTCGTTTCCTCTGAACATTGTTGAGAGCTTCTCCCAGTTGATTTCCTCGGATGACCCCATATTTGGTTTCAATTTTCCAGACAGTATTTTCATTGCAGTTGTTTTGCCTATTCCATTCGGACCCAGGAGTCCTATCACCTTACCCGGTACAGGTATCGGGAGTCTGTAGAGAGCAAAGCCGTTGCTACCGAATCTATGAATAGGATTTTCAGTCAATGCATCGGGAAGGTTAACTATCTTTATTGCATTGAATGGACATTTCTTTACGCATATACCACAACCTATACACAAGTTCTCGTCTATTACCGGTTTACCATCCTCTCTCTCTTTTATGCATTTTTCCCCTGCCCTATTCTTGGGACAAAATCTTATACATTCATAGTTACATTTACTTGGATTGCATTTCTGATAGTCAATGACAGCAATTCTCTTGACCATAAAATAAAATTGACTTGCAATATTTAAAAATCGAAAAAGAATACAAATAAGTTTTATAAATCACAAAAATTGTATCATGGTTCTGATTGGGCTGGTTGGTAAGACAAATGTTGGAAAATCTACGTTCTTTAAAGCTGCGACTATGACTGATGTTGAAATCTCAAATAGGATATTCACCACGATAAAACCAAATGAAGGAATAGGATATGTAACTTCTCCGTGTCCATGCAGAGAGATAGAAAAACCATGCAACCCAAACAATTCCAAATGTATAAATGGAACGAGATTTATACCGATAAAGTTATTAGATGTGGCCGGTCTGATTCCAGGTGCGCATGAAGGCAAAGGTCTGGGAAACCAATTTCTGGATGATCTAAGAGAAGCACCCGTGCTCATACATGTGTTAGATGTTTCGGGAACAACTGACTCTGAGGGGAATCCATCCAAAAATCACAATCCAATAGAAGATATAGAATTTTTTGAAAATGAAGTGAACCTTTGGTATGCAAAAATATTTCAAAGAGAATGGAACAGAATGGCCAAGGAAAGTGAAATAACTAAGTCTGATTTCGAGAAGCAGATAATGAACAGATTCTCAGGACTTGGTATAAAAAAAGAAGATATTCACAAAGCAATTGAAATGTCTGGAGTGGATCCAACATCACCAACAAAATGGATTGATGAAGATATCTTCGAATTTGCAAAAAACTTGAGGAAAATATCAAAACCGATAATAATAGCTGCTAACAAGATGGATCTCCCCGAGGCCGAGAAAAACTTGAAGATTGTAAAAGAAAAGTTTCCAGAAAAGATCATAATTCCCTGCTCAGCAGATTATGAACTTGCACTCAGAACTGCATCTGAGAAGGGGTTGATAAGTTACATGCCAGGTTCCGATGACTTCGAGGTGTTGAAATCGCTCACAAAGGATCAAGAAGATGCCCTGGAAACCATAAGAAAATTTCTTAAAAGATTTGGATCGACTGGAATCCAAGAGTGCCTTAACAAAGCGGTTTTTGATGTAATGAACTATATAGTCGTTTATCCGGTTGAAGACGAAACACATTGGTCAGATAAGAAAGGAAGAGTACTGCCAGACGCTCATTTGGTACCAAAGGGAACAACGGCAAGAGAACTCGCGTATAGAATTCACAGTGAAATTGGAGAGAGATTCATAGGAGCGATAGATGCGAGAACTAAAAGAAAGGTTGGTGCAGATCACGAGCTGAAAGACAGAGACGTGATAAAAATTTTGACTAGATGAAAAGTTCAGATGCTCCTTAAAAAATCTGACAACCTTCTCTGTTGTAATATCTTGCTTTTTTCTATGTATTTTTCCAACGGTATTCTTAGCTTAGATCTTATGTGATCAAGTGCATCTTTAAGTGTGGAAAAACTTTCGTAGTTTCTCTTCATGGCATTTCTCACGGTCTCCCTAACAACCCACACCCCAAGCGGAACCATA
Source organism: Candidatus Aenigmatarchaeota archaeon (assembly GCA_021160955.1). Classification (GTDB taxonomy): domain Archaea; phylum Aenigmatarchaeota; class Aenigmatarchaeia; order PWEA01; family JAGHBM01; genus JAGHBM01. The sequence goes on along the minus strand of JAGHBM010000075.1, from coordinate 5,545 downwards.
TAACCTTCGTAGACTTCTCTGAAAGAAACAACCCTCGCCTGCCTTCTCATCTTGTATAAAGCCTCCACAATCCCGAATCTTGCAGCATAATACCCCCCTGCCTCCTTTTCTGCATATTTTTTCCTTCCTTCAAAGGGTTCATACTCCTCTATGATTTGAGTCTTTTTGAGATTTTGAGACCAGAATGATCCAGGCGCCCAAGCCTCAAAGTTTTCAAACTCCCAGAATCCGGGGATCAAAAGAATTTCAAAATGATTGTTCAAAAATTCCATCTCGTAGACTCTAAACTCATCTATAGGTTTAAATTTTCTAATCTCGTTGAGTAAATTTTTAGTAATTATATCGTCAACGGCAGTTATACTCCATCTTGTTGGAACCATTTTCTTATCCTTTCCCACGATCCCAGAGGAAAATATTTCAGTTATCTTGTACAAGTCTATCCTCTTTTGATAAAGCAAATTTATTGCCTCATTGGATTTTATATCATCATTAACTATTCTTTCAACAGCTCTCTTGACACTAACGTTCTCAACAGTCTTCATCTCCTTCAACACAGCAGATGGTCCCATTGGCTGAACTATTGTTGAAAAATTCATTCTGCGCACAGGTTTTCCTTTGAATTTTAACTCAACGTCCACAGGCTTTTTTGACATTGCGATTAGCTGATTTTCTTCCACGAATCTGTCTTTAGAACGGATATTTACCTTGTACTTCGATCTCAACACAAATGACCTCATTTCTATTATCTTTTCGTATTCCATCCCAAACCAATTCTTTGGACTGGTAATATCATCGTCGTGTGCCCACCCCAAAGGACCAACAAAAACGTTTGGGTAACCAACTCTTCCAATAAACACTGAAGAACTCGGTCCGAAGAACTCATCCTTATCAAAAACCTTTGCTTTCTCGATGCCCTTCAAAAGTGGGCAGTATCCTAATCCACAGAGATTTCTGGAACCTTTACAATACAAACACAATTGAGCCGGAGAGACCATGTACAATCTTATGTTAAGAACTAAAAATAAATTATGTTAGAATTATACTGTAATTATTCTTTCTCCGTTAATTAACCTTCCGCCCAATTTATCTACCATCTTAATCATTTCAACGTAAGTCGTATCTTTTATCATATCTTCAAGGGTTAATTCTTCCGTCCGATTTTCCAGCAAAATAATTTTCAAAATAATTGAAGGTATTTTAGAATTTTCATATGTAACGCCTAAAAATCCATTCTCACATTTTGACTGCTCAGTTTACCTCCAACTTCATAAGCGATTTTTGAAAATTTCCTGTAAATTGGATTTCTTATTAAGTCTTCAAGAGTTAGATCCTTATCACTTGATTTTTCTAATGAATAACTTTTCATACATAACACCTATTCATATTTAGCTCGTGAAAGATTTAAAGCTATTCTCATATTAAAGCTAAGTTTTTTACAAAAATAAATAAAAAACTAAAAAGAAGGTTGATTAAAAATTAAAAAGAAGGGAATTTACTTCCTTTTCTTTGGCTTCTTTTTGGTCGCTTTCTTCTTGGTAACTTTCTTGGGCTCTTCTGGTTCCTCTATCTCTGGTATTTCTGGTGTCTTCAGTTCCTCACTCTCTATCCAAACTATCAGTGCACCGAATATTATTATCATTGGTGGTATGACTCCCTTAACGACTGTCACAAAGTCGCTCCACCAGTCGAAGAATTTCCATGATTGCGTTGCTGGCTTAACTGCAGTCAAACCGAACGTTGGTGTCGCTGGTATCAAAAGCCAAATTCCCAAAAGTACCAGTATTATTCCTATGATCAACTTCACTGCTGCATGCATATTTTAACCTCCTCGAAAATTTGACTATAGAAAATTTAAATAGCTTTATATATAAATCTTTCCTGTAATTTTTGTAATACCCACGATGTGCCATTGATTGGCGAAGGTTTAGAGGTGATTGAATGGGACTTTATAAATGGTTGAACAAAATTTGGAAGAAGAGGGAAGAATCTCGAGATCTCTGGAAAGAGAGATTGATAAAATGGAGAAGAGAGAATGCGATTCAAAGAATCGAAAGACCAACGAGGCTGGACAGAGCAAGAAGACTCGGCTATAAAGCGAAGCAAGGATACGTACTTGTTAGGGTCAGGGTTAAAAAAGGTGGAAGAAAAAGACCAAAACCTTCAGGCGGAAGAACTGCGAGAAAGTTGGCAATAACGAAGTTCACACCAGACAAAAGTCTTAGATGGATAGCCGAAGAAAAAGCAGCGAGGAAATTCAGGAACCTAGAAGTTCTAAACTCATATTATGTTGCAGAAGACGGACAACACATCTGGTACGAAGTTATAATGGTAGATCCACACCATCCTGCTATAATAAGCGACCCCAAAATCAATTGGATAACACACGATAAAGGACGTGTATTTAGGGGAAGAACATCAGCTGGACAAAAATCCCGTGGGCTGAGAGGAAAGGGTAAAGGATACGAAAAAGTCAGAAAAAAACGATAAAACAACAAATATCTTTAGAATTTATAAGTCAATCGTCGAATTATTAGATTTTATTAATCATTCCGATTTAGATAATTTGTGTGGTTAAATGAAATTTTATGATCTGCACGTACACGTAAATGACCCTGATAAAATAGATGAAATAGTAGAAATGGCCCAGAGATTGGGTTTCTATGGAATAGGATTAACCGTCACTACACTTGAAGAGCTCAAAAAGCTAAAAGAAACCATTAAAAAAGTTAACACTAACATCGATCTCATCACATCCGTGGAAATAATTGCCAGTGGAACGAGAGATTTGAAAAGAAAGGTATCAAAGTTTAGGAAAATGGCTGAAGTTATAATAGTTTACGGTGGTGAATACAACATAAATAGGATTGCTGCAGAAGACGAAAGAGTTGATATAATTTCCCATCCGGAGTACAAGAGAAAGGATTCTGGACTCGATGAGATAATAGCAAGATCAGCAAAAGAGAGAAACGTGGCAATAGAGATAAACTTTAACGAGATACTCGAGACTTATAGAAAGATCAGATCTCATGTATTCAATCATATGATGAAGAACATATCGATATGTAAAAAACATAACACGATGATGGTAATATCATCCGATGCAAAATCTCCTTGGGAAATGAGAGACCCGAGAGAGCTTTCTTCAATAGGACAAATCCTTGGAATGGATTTGAAAGAATCAATTGATGCAGTATCAACTATTCCAGAACTCATGGTAGAGAGTAACAGAAGAAAATTGAAAAACTTTTAAAGGTGTCTGCATGTCTAAACCCAAAATATTGTCTCCAACTCTAAGAGAAAAGAAAAGATATTTGGCATTTGAAGTCATAAGTGAAAGCAAATTGGAGTTTGAAGAAATACTCAATGCCTTCTGGCATTCGTTGCTTAACTTGTGTGGAGAGATAGGAACTGCAAATACCAATATATGGTTCGTCAAAGACATGTGGAACGAAAACAGTCAAAGAGGAGTGATAAGATGCAGACACGATACAGTAGAATATGTCAGATCAGCGTTGGCATTGATAGACAGGATAGGTGACAGTCGAGTCATAATAAATACACTTGGAGTGAGTGGCACGATGAAAGTAGTTAAGAGAAAATTCTTTGGAGAAAGGACGTTGGAAGATTTTGGGCCTGAATCCTATGAGGAACGGCAAGAAAATACTCCTCAACAAAATAAATTATAAAATAAATACTTTTCTGAACACTCTTTTTCATTGGAGGTGAACCTTATGTATGTCTATAAAGACGGTAAGGGATTATTTCATATGCCAGACTACCCGTACTATGAAAAATATTTGAACGCTACATTAAGAATTGGCTCATGGATGCTCAGAATACTTGGTTTAGAAAAGAAAAATTCATACAATTCTCCATTCGGTTATTACAAGGGAAAGTCTTATTATCCATCACTAATGGACCTAAAAATTCATAATGATAGATACGTGTGTTACATAAAAAAATGAAAAAATGGTGAAGAATTATGGAATCGTATAGGAAATGTCCAAAATGTGGTAGTCCTATGAGAATGTTTGAATATGGTGACAAGATATATTATGTCTGCACGAACAAGAACTGTGGATATGAAATGACAAATCCGAAGAGTCTTCTGGAGTATGGTGGAAACAGAGGATATACTTCTTCTTACAATCTTTAAATTTTAAAAGAATGATGGTGCGGGGGACGAGATTCGAAATCGCGAAGCCAACCGTAGTTTTCTCTTTCCCTAAAGGATTTCTCTTTTTCTAAAAGAGAAAGGCTTTCTCGCGAAGCGCCTACGCGCACAGGGCCCTCAACCCTGCCCCTTTGGCCACTTTGTCGTCTTGACCACTCGGGCACCCCCGCATGGGTTTAATTTTACCGAACAAACTTTAAAAGGTTTTATATTTATTTTATTTTGTATTATTTTAAAGCTTTTGTGATCAGATGCACCACCTAAGTTTTTTCAACATCCATAAAATAGTTGCATCGAATAAGGAAATGAAAGAGTTATATTTACATAGACTTCTCCAAAGTTTTTCTTTGGGACTCATAGGAATATTCGTTCCAATTCACTTGATGAAATTGGGTTACTCGCTAAATCAAGCAATAATCTACATAATAGCGTTGTATGCAGGTATGTTAGCATTTACACCGGTAAGCTCAAAAATTAGCTCTAAGCTGGGAGTGAAACATACTATTGCGTTGTCATTTCCATTGTACCTGATCTATTTTTGGATATTGTTTTATTTGAAATATCCGAGTATGAACTACATAATCATTGGGTTGATATATGGAATAGCAAATGTAATATACTGGATATCACTCAACAGCGACTTTTCAAGAAACAGTCATAAGATAAAGCTGGGTAAAGAATTCAGTATTCTCAGTGTCATACCAATGATAGCAGGTATAATAGCTCCCATAATAGGAGCCTCTATAATAACATACGTTGGGTTCAATGTGTTGATGTTACTGATTGCTTTAATTCTAATATTGTCATACGTCCCGTTCTTTATGAGCAAAGATTATAGTTTTTCGTTTGACTATAAATTCTCAAAATTATTCGACAGAAAATATCACATATTATTCAGAGATTTCCTCGTTAAAGGGATTTTATTTGGATCCAATGGAGCCTGGCCACTGTACGTATTTATCGTATTTGGATCTAAGGGTGTCATGAACGTTGGACTAGCAGCCACTCTCGGATCAATAGGAGCGATGCTGTTCACATTGACCATAGGAAAGCTTTCAGATAAATATGACAAAGTTAAAATACTAAGAATAGGTGGCTTGACCAATCTCTTCATTTGGACATTGGCAATATTTTTTAGATCCCCTACATCAGTGATGGTACTCTCACTCGTAAAAGGATTCTTTTTTATAATGATTGATATGCCAATGTTTCTGATAGCATGTGAACAAACCGACAAGAAAAATAACTTGGAGTTCATGACTCTTAGAGAAATTGGACTGAGTATTGGAAGATTGTTCTTGTTCATTATAATTCTGCTGTTACCAATGACCTTGAAATTTCAAATCGCATTTTTGATGTCATCTATATCTT
>JAGHBM010000022.1 GCA_021160955.1 Candidatus Aenigmatarchaeota archaeon | reverse complement strand
CTTCTAACCAAGTTGAAGACATCTCCATCGTTATTGCCAAAAACTACATGAACATCACTGTTAAACCCGCTCAACTCATCTATCATGAACGGAGAAACTATGTCACCGCAGTGTATAACCATCTCAGGTTTTATCTCTTCATTTGAGATATTTCTTACTTTCTCCAAATTTGGAATGTTATCGTGGGTATCGGAAATAACCAATATCTTCATTTTTACCTCTCCTTAACTATCTTTGTCTCTGCTTCTCCTTTGGTGAGATCATTCAAAAGCGTATAAAAATCACCCTGCATACCTGCAGGAATTTCAATTATGCCAATCCATGACCCGTCATTCTTCCACTCTTCTTTTTTTATCTCTCCAAAGTTCTTTATCTTCCCGTATGCTTTGCCTATATGTTGTGGAGGAACCTTCACGGCTATTCTAATCATCTCCATGCTTATGGGAATTATTGATTTTATAGAACTAACGACCTTATCCACCTGAGACTCTGCCGATTCCATTTCATTTATCTTCACTCCTGCTTCTTCCATGGCATTCAAGATTCTCTGTGGTGGATGAGGAATTTTTCTTTGGGGATCTATGGCCCTCCTGGATATTATGTTGGCAATTTCCTTTCTTCTCTCTTCTCTCATCCTTCTCCTTTGCTCGGTGGTGAGATGAACTTCGCCTTCCCTTATTATTCTGTAAACTATGTTCTTTATCTCAGTTGTTCCGAAAGTTTTTTTTAAATCTTCTGTGGAGGATCTTTCTCCTTTGGACGAATCTTCAAATACCTCTTCTATCACCACCAAATCCTCTAAAGGAACATCTACTCCTTTTTTTACGTCCAAAGCCTTGTCTGGATCAACTAGGATCTCAAAATGCTTTCCTCCACGATTTAATCTAGCTATAACTGCATCTTCTGTAGAAATTGGCATAATTATCGCCGTTTAATTATTTCTAATATTTCTTAAGGAGATTTAACTTTTCTTTATCATCGTACTTCTTTATTCCCTTTTTATCTATTATTGCAACCTCAAAATTATCTTTAAGTCCTTTTTCTCCCTTTTTGAGCGCTTTTATGGCCAATGCAACCGCTTTATCCTTGGACATTCCCTCTTTCCATTCCTTTTCTAATATCTTTTTCACAACATCTGAACCTCTGCCTATTACATGTGCTTTCCACTCGAATACTGAACCTCCTGGATCGGTTTCGAACAGGTAAGGTCTATCATTCACGCCTCCTATGAGGAATGAAACGCCCATCGGTCTCAATCCACCGTACTTGGTGTGGGTCTGCTTTATGTCCGCTATGTACCTTGCCAAGCTCGGGGTGTCTATGGGCTCGTCATACGTTATCCTGTGTATCTGTGCCTTTACCCTTGCTTGCTCCACTAAAACCCTGGCATCGCCGAGTAACCCAGAAGAAACGATCGCTATGTGATCATCAACCTGTTGTATCTTATCGTTCTGATCGTTCTTGGCGAACAATTTGTCTTCGTGTTTTGCTGCAGCCATAACGACACCTTCCTTGTACGTAATGGCTATGCAAGTCGTACCTCTCTTGACAACTTCCCTCGCGTATTCCACTTGGAAAAGCCTTCCATCGGGAGAAAAAGTCACTATGGCCCTATCATAACCCATCTTGCCAACATCTGGTATTATTTCCATAATAAATTACCTCCTTTTCATTAATTAAAGGATATTTTGTACTTAAATGTTTAAAAAGCTTTTCTCGTCAAAATTAAAAAAGAAGGGGAAAGAAAAATTCTTTTATTTTGCCAAAACTATGTCTATCGTCGAGACGTTTATTTTTTCGCCGTTTTCTCCTTCAATCTCGTCAGTTCCTATTGTGATCTCCTTGACCTTTGCATCGGTAACGAACTTGTTTCTCGTTATTTCTGCGACATCAACAGCCCTGGAAATTGACTTTCCTCTGGCCTTTATGTGAACTTCTTTGTTTCCGTTGTTGAATTGAGTCACACAAGCCAAGACATAGGCCATACTTGGTTTCTTACCGACGAAGATCATATTTTCCTCGCCTTTATTGGTATTCTTTTCTTCTGCCATCACATCTCACCTCCGAGTTTCTTAAATTTCTGACGTTTTGAAGTCCTAGACACCTAGGATCATGATTTTGCTATTTTTATAATAATCCAACGCCCAAATATTTAAAGGTTATCTGTCCTATCCTCCCTGACAGCAATAACTCTGTGCCTTTGCCAAAGTAATCTGGTTTGTTTTTAGTTTTCCACCTTCAGTGCAATTTATCCCTTCAACAAGAGTTTTTATTGACTGAACATCACTATTTTTTAAATTTGTGTTATCATTACATCCTCCTCTAAGAGAGAATTGCGTACACCCTGACCGTAATTTGCTCTCACAGTTCAATCCAGTTGAAGATCCACTGAACCCTTTGGTGAAGAACAAGATTACACCCAACATGACTATGATGGCTATGACCAATATAACAACGACGTTTATTGGCAATGAAGTACCTTTCCTCATGAAAACCACCTCAACTGCTACAACAGGCCTTTTTTGCTGCATCCGCACTGGGATAGCAATTATCACCAACCGACTTAATAAAGTAATCCGATGCTGTTAGTGTTGAATCATCCTCACAACCTCCGGCGAGTTTAAACCTACCACATTCGTCACTGAAGGCCATATAGCAGTTTGTACTGCTTTGTCCTTGCGCAGTACTCTTTCCAAACCAGAGAACCATTATAGCAAGAATGATTATCATTATTATGAGTATTACTATTATTCTTATTGACAATTCCATTCCCTTCCTGTATATCATTTTCATCACTTTAAGATTATGGTTTGATTATTTAAAAATTTATTTTAGATGTCAGGATCATTTGTAGTGAACTTTACCCAGGCTATCTTATGTGGTGCCGTACTTTTATCGAAATTATAGTTCAATGGACACAGGTCTATCATACTGACTTTTTCATCAATCTTCACCTTTTCAAAGGCATTCTCGCTTTTGAAGGCACCGCCTTCATTTGGACCTTCGATCATCTCCCAACCATTACCATTGTCGTAACATTCCTTACCATCCGGACAGATGAACACGTACAGGCTCGGTGGTATATCCTTGCATGTTGAAACTAAACCATTAAAATAACAACCAGCACCCGACCTGTAGCAGAGGTAATCCACGTAAATAGACTTCCCGTAGTAACCTTTGAAATCTAACCTAAGACACTGGCCAACGATTTTATCAGCTCTCTTACATTGGATTTCGTTTTCTTCAGAGTCGTGACAAACACTGTTGACGAAGAGCGATACGGTTATATCATCGTACTTCTCGTCCCAAGGATCTTCGAAATGAGTTAACTTTGAACAATCCGGCGACATATACCAATTAGATCCACCCGAGATATCATCGGCGGTATAATCTATATTTTCATCTCTGACCATACAACTAAGACCAGAACAATCGTTAACTTTTTTCAACAGACTAGAATCTCCATTTCTTTCCTCGTTGGCACAGACCTCGTGGAATCCCTCTTTTACCGGACATTTATATATTAATTCCATGTTGATATCATAAACCTCGTTTTTTATTTTTTCTGACCAGTTCTTCACATTGGTAGTGTTGTTCATAAGTTCAGGATATTTTTTTCCGTAGTATGCGAACTTCAGAGATACGTAGAGCAATACTATTGCAAGTATTATGAGAATTATTATCACCAAAACCCTTTCCGTAGTGCCCTTCATTCAATCACTCACACATTCATTCTTCGTCGTGTCCCAATGCATTCCAGAAGGACAACAATACTTTCCATAGACTTTCAAAGACCAATCACCAAAAGTATACTCTCTCGATGCACACATATACTTTCCAGTATAAGAGTTCGGACAACATTCCTTAGTCTTTGATTTTTTATAACAACCCCCAAGAAGTCCCTTTGATGTACAACCACCAGCACTACCGGTAAGCTCCCAGTAATCTGACTCTATACTGATTTCATTACTATTTGGATAAACCAAACTCAATTCCGTGGCTTCATTTGAATAAGTTCTCCAATTGCCTGACGAACCACCATCTACACATGCCTTATCGTACATGTAATTACCAACTCTTAGAGAAAAATACCCCTTGTTATGATCACCTGCATCTCCACTTCCAAATAATTTGCCTCCCCAGTCTTTCACTCTTTGAGTTCTCTGAATCTTTGTGACTACACATCCACCTTCACTCGTCCCAGGAACATTACAACTGAATGTTTCACTTACCTTATAGTGTTTGGTTTTTGATCCAACATTTCCACTCCACTCACCAAGCAGAACCTCCGGTGACATACCTCCTCCACAAATATCTCTTCTTGGTGCGCTGGTTTTGAACTTAATCCAGTCGATTTTATGATTACAACAGTACTTCCCCCACAAATTTCCACAACCAGTTTTGTCTGGGTTTGGACATATCGCAACCTTTGAAACATTTTTTGGGAAGTAACTTCCATCCAAGTATATTCCATCTAAACCGCTTCTACCACTTCCATCTAACTTCTTGGCAACAACCTTCCAAGATGGATCTCCTTCAAACTTTGCATAAACATAAAGATCGTTGTTGCAATGATTGTGACTGTCTGCATCAACTCTGAACGCCAAAGCATCCAGTGGTATTGATTTTCCATTGAACTTGGTGAAATCAACAATTAGACATTGGCCAACCTTACTACCTGACTGTGGCTCTGGCATATCACAGCATCCATCGCCTTTGAGGCAGACAGCAACGTAACTGTTTTCACTTCCCCAAAAACTATAATCTCCATATGCCGAGTCGCAATTTGAATCATCCAATGAGAAATAATCTTTTGCACAATCATCTCCAAAACAACCACAAAATTCTTTGGTTATCATTCCTGGTATAGAATTGGCACAGTAAAAATTTGGGCTTCCATAATCTTTCTTAAACATTCCTAAGACCTTTTTAACGTTTAGGTCTCCGATGCTCGTCTTGTTCGTGATATTTGCATAACTCTCAGATATTTTTTTCGTGTTTCCCTGGCTGTAAATGAATATCGCAGCAACCAGGATGGCGATTATTATTGTTACTATGACCACGAAAACATAAGTTGAACCTTTTCTCATATCACCACGAACTGATCACTTCGTAACCTTTAATTTCACCCAATCTATCTTAGTATCGCTTTTTGATGAGGTATGAATAGGACATATATCTATGTACCTGACGAGCTTTGATTCATACAACCCTCCTGTGAACTCGCTACTGTCAACGGTTCTAACGGTTCCCTGGCCAAATTCTATGTCTCCAACGTATCTACTGTATCCATCACACTCGCCTGATTTGTAATTAGTATTACCACCGCATCTCATCACACACCCTCCATATTTATAATCACTCTGATAGCAAGCAAATATCTTAGCGCTTTCGGTATTTCCTGTCTCTGCTGAACCTCTGATTTTGAGTTCATCTATCAGTACAGGCTTGTTATATATCCTATAAACATTTATACGTAGACATTGACCAAGGGATTTATTAACATCTCCAGGGAAATAATAATAATTGCAACATTCTTTTTTGTTGTACAAACATAAAGTAGACGTTTCATTCCATCCTGGATTACCAAAGCAATCTGTACCATACATGGTGCTCGTGCCACAATTAGCATTATTACAATCATTATCTATGTCTATGGTCGTATCACCTTCACACCCGGAAGATCCCGTGCAATCACACTTCTCTTTTTCCACGTATTGGTTTGCACAAAAACTTGTAGTCTGCGGACTACAAGACTTTTCGCTTATTAGATCGCAACCATTATTACTTGAGAAAATATTGTTGTAGTAGTTTGTGACTGTCGCATCTCCACAGTACATATCATTTTCATTTTTACAAACTTCATTTCCCCTTAAATCAACTTTTGAATAAATTATCGAAATTCCATATGTAGCTTTGTCTTCACCATCCAACAGGTTGCTTTCAATATAGACTCCGTTTTGTGAATTTTCAACGAAGATTCCAGTTTTATAACCTTCTATCGTGTTGCCAGATATTAAGGCAGTTGAGTTGTACACATGTATACCGGTATCAAATCCAACTATGTGACAGTTATAAATTGCCACGCTCAAAGAATTCTTGATTTTGATGCCAATCGTATTGTCCATTGTACCTGTATTCTCTATTTTGTGGTTGTTGCAGTCTATTTCTATACCTTCCTCATCATTACCTTTACCCTCTATGATCAGTCCGTCCCCATCCACGGTTATATCATTTTGAAGAACTATTTTCTGTGGATAACTTCTCACGTAGGAAATTATTTTGTTGCACTCATCTTTTGAAGAACAATCTATTTCTTCCAGATGACCACAATCGCTCTCGTCATAGTTGCAAACTCCCGGACAATAATATTTAAACGAACCACTAACACAGTCTTTAACATCGTCGTACTCACATTCTACAACGTAACCATATTCCCCATTCTGGGGTTCGATGCACTTGGTGCCCCCTTCAGGAACATTTTCACTACAAAAGACATCATATTCATCGTTTGAATCACATGGACTGTATTTCCTCTCTACTAAATTTGAATTCGTCGTGAACTTTACCCAGGCTATGTTCTGCGGGGCAGTACCATACTTAGGACATATGTCTATCATGTCTACAGTATCATCCACATCGATGGTTGCAAATCCAGACTTATCCTTTATCTCCTTAACGAATTTCCAACTTCCGCCGTCCTCACACGAACCAGAACATTTGAAAACTAAAAGATCGACGATGATTTTACTTCCCTTGTAACCTCCACCATATTTGAAGCAGAGACTTCCAATATTGACAGGCTTTTTATAATAATTTTTGAAATCCAATCTGAGACACTGTCCAACATCTTTACCGTCTCTCTCACAATGTTGTCCATTATAGAAACAATTCTGGAACAGAGTTAAAGTTTCATCTTTGTATGAACACCACTTGCAAACGGGTATTTGACTCATTAAAAACTTCTTGCAATCTGGCGACATATACCAATTGGATCCGCCCCCAATATCATCTGCAACGTAATCTAAATAATATGGATCTTTGTAACAAGAATCATATGGGCAGTCTCCAACTTTTTTTAACAAACTCGGCTTCGATGGATCAGAATGTCTAAAGTTGGCACAAATCTCTGCTCCATTATTTGTGGGGCACTTTCCAACATATGTACCTTCGAGTAGCGACCCAGAACCAAGTTCGCTCTGTGATTCGTTAGTCGTATTCGTTATGATGCCTATGGACTCCTTTACCACTGGAAGCATTTTTATTCCAACATAGACGAAAACTACTGCTAAAACTACTGCTAGAATAATCGTGAAAACCATCGAAGTTCCTTTTTTCATGGAAATCCACATCAATATTGGGATTTTTGATTTAAAAAATTACTAACTGGGTATTAATAACTACCTACCTTACTAACTGGGTATTAATAACTACCTACCACCAGACCCTCCACCACCATGTCCTTCATCCGGAGAACTGCCACCACCACTATATTTTTCTATATATATGGATGAAGCAGCATTACTCCATGAATTTCCTCCTTCCATTTTGAATTTACTCAGATCATCTACTTCCGCGGGACCGAAGAACGATATTGTATTACCTGTCAAACCACTATCTTCGTAAAGTGTTACCATATATCCATCTTTAATGT
>JAGHBM010000053.1 GCA_021160955.1 Candidatus Aenigmatarchaeota archaeon | reverse complement strand
GATATTCATATGGGAGATTTAACCCTAATATATCAATCATTCTCTTCACCTTTTAATTTTGATAATTTTAATAATATAAAGAAAAAATATATTTATTTAAATGTTGTGATGTTATGAAAATCACTGAAAGGCATTTTTGGTATGGTGTTTTGTTTACTGTTTTGATAATATCTTTGATTATAAACCTCAACGTTACATTGAAAGAACCGTTGGTATTCGGTGATGAAGGTTGGTGGGCATCCAAAGGTGAGTGGATTCTTCATCATCTTACGATACCTAAATATAACAGAGTTTTTTCACCGTCCCCAGCATTTAAATCGTTCTTCCTCGAACAGCCACTATTAATGTTTCTTCTATCCTCGTGTTTCGCTATTGGAGGCGAAACTTTAGTAAAGGCAATAAACCCAATACTGGGAACTCTCCTCGCTCTCGTAACTTTCTTGTTTGTTAGGAGAGTTTACTCACTAAGAGCAGCTGTACTTTCAGCAGTATTTCTATCAATGATACCGTCATTTATAACGTATGAAGTTCTTCTCTATGCAGAAGTATTCGCAATCTTGTTGGCAACAACTTCCATTTATCTATTGTATAGAGCGATGAAAGAAGATGATAGAAGATATTTGTTTTTAATATTAAGTGGTATTCTTTCGGGAATGGCAGCAATAACAGAGGTAAGTTCTGTTGCAATGCCAATAGTGTTCCTTGGACTTCTTTTACTCTACAGAAAGGGATGGTTGAAGAATTTCTTAATAACAACCATTGTGTTTATAATAGTCATAACCCCTCTTTATGGAATCCATAACTATCTAATGCTTGGCAATCCCGGGTTGCCAAAAGAAGACTTAATTGGTAATTTTCCGAGAGAAAAAGTTTTGAAAAAAATTCCAGAATTAGATGTAGGTGCTCCTAAATCGCCACAAGAATTGGGCATTGGAACGGGTGCTACCATACTTAAAATGGGTATTATAAATTACATCCAATTTGCATACGGGTTAGGAGTTTTCATATTTGCATCAATAGGATTGTCATACCTACTTTACAAAAGAAATAGAAAGAATTTGATGATAATGTATTGGTTCTTTATAATATTGGTCCTAACATTTTATGCCAATGCCGGTGGGAGGGCAGAAGATGCCGCCAGAAATATGTTGTATACTGTAGTACCGTTTGCCATAATAGCTGGTATAGGTGCCGAAAAAATATATGAATTCTTGAAGGGTTATGGTGAAAGTTCTGGAAAGGTTGTGGCCGTAATTTTTGTTTTCATTCTACTATGTTTCAGTTTGTTTTCTATCCACGCCAAAGCAGAGAGTCTAAGACCAATAAAAGAATTTTCACCGGCATTCTTTAAGGGATGTGACTGGATAAGAAGAAACACTCCATCGGATGCTTTATTAGTTAACTTGTGGGGACATAGAGCGGAATATGCATGTAAAAGAGATAGTGTTTACTGGAACGCTCCTGGTGGTGACACAATGTTACTTGTGGGAAACGATACATCGTACCAAATAATGAAAGATCTCGGAGTTGATTATGTTTACATCCAAAAATTCTCAATAAGTCCTGGAAAAGAAAGAGTTAGCTATCCATGGGTCTTCGTTAAATACGTTAGGAATTCCAACCACTTCAAAAAGGTTTATGAATATCCGGAAAATTGTATGAGCTCTAACATACAAGATTGTGTAGTTGTTTACAAGGTGTTGTGATGAACGGTGATTTCATTCTTGGTGGAGTTATTCTAATAATTACGTTTTTTGTTTCTTTGTTCCTAACGAAGCTTTGGATTAAAGTTGCTAAAAAGGCTGGATTAGTTGGAAAGGATATGAACAAGTTTGACAAACCAGAAGTACCCGAATCCGGTGGTATAGCGGTAATTTTCAGTTTCACACTTGGTATCCTGCTCTTGGTTTTTACCAAGACTTTCTATTTGAAAACTGCTACGCATTTCTTGGACTTGATGGTGATATTGGTTTCAATACTTCTGGCAGGATTCTTGGGATTCATCGATGACGTACTTGGATGGAAGATTGGATTGAAACAATGGCAGAAACCACTCCTAACCATACCTGCGGCCATACCACTCATGGTTGTGAATGCAGGATGTTCAACGATGACCATTCCTTTAATAGGTGCAGTTGATTTAGGCATTCTTTATCCCTTACTTATAATACCGATCGGTGTTGTAGGGGCATCAAATGGATTCAATATGTTAGCTGGATTTAACGGGTTAGAAGCCGGTATGGGATCAATAATTCTTGGAACGTTGGGAATTGTTTCATTCTTCAGTGGATCATATTGGATATCCTTTATCTGTTTTTTGGCCGTAGTTGCTCTGATCGGATTCGTGATTTTCAACAAATATCCATCGAAAGTCTTTCCAGGAGATAGTTTAACTTACACGATTGGTGCGCTGATCGCCATTGTCGCAATCTTGGGAAATATGGAAAGAATCGCAGTTCTTCTTTTCATACCATATTTTGTAGAACTTGTTTTCAAGATCAAAACCGGGTTTAAGTCGGAATGTTTTGGCGTACCAAAGAAAGACGGTACATTGGAACCACCAGAGAGAATTGGCTCATTAACCCACGTAGTGTTGAAATTTGCTAAGAAAGAAAAATATGTTGTCTGCACAATATTGTTGATCGAGATTTTAATATCTCTTGTTGTTTTATGGGTTACCTTCTTATGAGGTGATAAAGCTTTCTAATCGGTTTATTCGACTTAACTTTTCTAAATAAACATGATTTTACGAATTGGTTAAAAGACGTATAAAATTCTCCGTTTGGAAAGAATACAGAACTTTTATAACTGCAGATGAATTTTTCATTTTTTATTTTGTTCAGAATCTTTTCATAAGATAACTCTCCCTCATATTCAAGATATAACGATATTAACCTTTTTTTCCAATCGTGTATATCATTTCCACATATACCTATCGTGTGATAAGATGTCCTGTAAAATCTCCTAAATCTTATTAAATTAGATAGACTTGTAGAATATCCATGATATTTTGAATTCCAAACCTCTATGAAAGAAGGTGGCTCTTTAATAGATTCTAATATCTTCCAATCACTTTCTCTTATATGAGCTATGCCCCAAAAAATTTTATTCTTCTTAACGTACTCGACAACATTAGTGAGGATTTTTGAATTGGTATATCTTTTCGGATTGACTAAAATTATATGCGGACCATCATAACTAGATATTTCCATTCCAGGAATGAAAACAAATTTTTCATCACTAAGTTTTTTACATTCTTTTACATATTTCATCCATTTCTTCTGGTCGAAATCTTCAGCGTGATCGGTTAGAATGACAAATTTATAACCATTTTTAATTGAGAGCTTCTTTATCTCCGTAAGTGATAATTTACCGTCGTGAGAATAGTTACTATGCACATGGAACAAACCTTTTATGTGTCTTTGGTCTATTTTAACATTCTTTTTTCTAATTATTTTTAGTATTTGAAATAGTTCAAGCCCTAGTCTCGACAACAGAAAATCAAGTCCTCCTAAAAACGGGTAATTAGTTATTGTCACAGCAGGTAAAACGATCTCATCTGTATCTAAAATAAAGTCTGGGTCTGACGTTCTAATTTTTTCATACCCAGATAACAGACAATCCTTTATAACTGAGGTGTTATAGTTCCCTCCTGGTATAGATATTGAGTGCACTTCTTTACCAATTGATCTTTCAATATCTTTTTTTGATTCTGTAAGTTCTGAAATACGTTCGTTATGGGAAATGTTAGTTAGATTTGTGTGTGTTTTCGTATGGGATCCAATCTCCATTCCGCCCTTAGACATTTCCTTAAGCTGATCTTTGTTTAGGTAACCGTCTCTTCCTATGTTTTCTGAAATCACGAAAAAACTTCCCTTAAATCCATACTTCTTAAGCAACTTGAAAGCATTGTATTGAGATGCGTATCCATCATCAAAAGTTAAGTAAATTGGTTTCTCACTATTAAATTTTTTCTCACTAACTGTTAGAGTTTCATATGACTTCTTTTTTAAGTATTTTAAATGTTGTTCAAATCTCTTAAGAGATATCGATCTGTGATCTCCATTAGATTTCGTTTCATAGAAATTATGATACATAAGAATCGGGATTCTCGTCTTCTTCTTGTCAATGTTAACCCCTTGTTTTTTAATTCCTCTATAAATTCTGTCGACAAAATCCATGAAGAACGGTAACGGATCTTTTACATCAAATACGAAATACTTGCATTTTCTACATTTGAAATAATTCATTAAATCATTGAAAAAATTTGGAAAGTATAGTTTCCATCCTTTAGGTCTTCCTTTAATAACCCTTGAGAGTCTTATGATTTCGCCGGTGATGTATTTTGCACAGACCTTCTTCCATTTTCTAACGACCTCAACGGATTTGCCAGTAGACAATCTATATAACTGATAAGGAAAATCCACGCCAGCATGAATCGACAACGGCAACGACCCCCAAAATCTTCCGTTTATTTCAATCAGTTTGAATTCATTTTTCAAAGAATCATGTTTGAACTCAAGCATTATCACCCCAGACCAATTCAGCTCTTTAACAACGAGATCCGTGTATTTCTTCAACTTATCGTCTAATTCCACAGATTCACAACAAGCACTTCCCGATCCTTTTGGGTCCTGTTCTCTAACTCTTCTATGAGCAAAGTACTGTATCACTTTACCATTCTTGCATAATGCAAACGTTCCGTATCCATCACCAATTATAACTTCCTGTATTATTGGGAACGGGGAGATTCTATGAACTTCTAAATATTTTTTTATAAACGATTTCTCATCAAAGACGAATGTGGGACGGGTTCCACCAAGTTTAGATTTTATGACGACTGGAAATTTCAACTTAATTTTCTCAAGTTGAGATATGTCACTTATGAACCATGTTCTTGGTATTGGAATGCCCAATTTTTTTGCCAATTTCATGGTAAGTTCCTTGTTGTATGCTATCTCCATAGATTTTACTGGCGGTAAGAACAAACAATTGTAAGGAAGTCTGTTTTTGTTTTTAGCTAAAAAAATACAATCTCCTTCAGATTGTGGTATCAATAAATCATATTTGTTTTTCTTGAGTATCCACACGAGTTTCTTGAACCAATCTTCTTTATCTTTAGATTTGATAACATAACGGTTTCGACAGTATTTTGAGTAAAAACTCATCGCGTACTTAGATTCGCCAACAACGTCAACATCTATCCCCTTCTTACCCAATGACCTTACAATAGATACAGTTTTGTAAGCATTCCCCGACAAAACCAGAACTGCCATATAAATTCACATATTTACTTTTTCAAAGCTTCTTCATAAATCTTTTTTAATTTTTTGTTTCTTTGTTTTATGGAAAACTTACCGTTTCTTATCAACTTTATACCGTTCCTTCCCATCTTCCTTCTTAAAGATCCGTCTTCTATTAACAATGACGTCTTTCTTACCAGCTGGTTGATTAACTTTCTCTCATTATTATGAATACTATATCTATTTAATTTTTCTTTTACATCTATCACAAATCCTTCCTTTCCATTCTCAACTATCTCCCCAACTGATTTTGTCATATCTGTGTTTATGGTAACGATTGGCAATCCGAAAGACATCGCCTCGAGTAGTGCAAAACCAAATGTAT
>JAGHBM010000072.1 GCA_021160955.1 Candidatus Aenigmatarchaeota archaeon | reverse complement strand
GAGAAAACAGAGACGAAAGTATCGATTGATGAAAATCTCGTGGAGATAGAAGGCGAAGCTTTAAATGTTTGGAAAGCAAAAGATATTATTACCGCAATCGGGAGGGGGTTTAGTCCGATGAACTCCTTCCTTCTTCTTGAAGATGAAAAATACCTCGAGGTTATAAATCTCAAAGCATATACTCACACAAAGAAAAGTATTTTAAGGATAAAAGGTAGAATAATAGGAAAGGAAGGAAAGTGCAGGAAAAAAATAGAAAACATGACAAACTCCAAAATATCCGTATATGGTCATACAGTATCGATAATTGGAGATTCGGAAAAAATTCCAGAAATAAAAAATGCCATTAACATGTTGATAAAAGGAATAAAACACGAGAAAGTTTATGGTTATCTTAGAAGGGTGAAAAAGTATGATTAAAACCGCTGAGGAAATGGCAAAGGAACAAAAAGAGATCTCCGTAGCTGAGTTCTTTGAAAAGAACAGACATCTGTTAGGGTTCGATAATCCCACAAAGGCATTGCTCACCGTTGTGAAGGAAGCGGTTGATAACTCCTTGGATGCTTGCGAAGAAAGTGGTATCTTACCTGAAATAAAAGTTGAAATAAAAAGTTTGGGTGATAACAAGTACAGAGTATCCGTAGAGGATAACGGTCCGGGAATAATGAGAGAACAAATACCAAAAATATTTGGAAAACTTCTTTATGGTTCAAAGTTTCATAAACTAAGACAGTCCAGGGGACAACAGGGAATTGGTATTTCTGCAGCGGTGTTGTATTCACAACTTACATCCGGGAGACCTGCAATAATATACAGCAAAACGAGTGACGAAGCAAAAACCCACTACTTCAAAATAAAGATAGATATTCTCAAGAACGAACCTGAAATAATAGAAGAAGGAATTGAAGAGAAGAAACTCAACCATCGTGGAACCAAGATCATACTCGAACTCGAAGGGAGATATGTACAAAAACATCACTCTCCTGACGAATACTTGAGACAAACCGCAATAGTAAATCCGTGGGCAAAAATAACTTACAAATCACCAACCGGAGAAAAAAAGGTCTTTTCGCGTGCAGTAAATAAACTTCCAAAACTACCAAAAGAGATAAAACCTCATCCATATGGTGTCGAACTCGGTGTTCTATCGAGAATGTTGAAGAGGACGAAAGCAAGAAACTTATCATCATTCTTACAACACGACTTCTCAAGAGTTGGATCGAGCTCTGCTGAAGAAATATGCAGATTGGCAAAACTTGACCCGAATAGAAAACCAAGTAGTCTTACCTACGAAGAGGAAGAAAGACTGATCAAAGCAATGCAAAAAGTGAAACTCATGAGACCACCGACGGATTGCCTTTCGCCCATAGGTGAGAAGCTACTTGAGGAAGGTCTAAGAAAGGAAATTGATGCAGAATTTATAACGACTGTAACAAGGAGTCCTGAGGTTTACAGAGGAATTCCATTTCAAGTGGAAGCTGGAATTGCGTATGGTGGAGAGTTGAAGAAGGGGAGCGAAGCACAGCAAGTCAAGTTGATGAGATTTGCAAATAAAATACCTCTTCTTTATGAACCTTCCGGGTGTGCCATAACAAAAGCGGTTATGTCAATAAAATGGAGAAGATACGGTCTTGAACAATCCCAGGGAAGTTTACCGAGAGGTCCGGCAGTCATATTGGTTCACATAGCATCTGCATGGGTACCTTACACATCTGAAAGCAAGGAAGCAATAGCAAATTACCCCGAGATCATAAAGGAGATAAAACTTGCGGTTCAAGAATGTGCAAGAAAAATGCTCGTGTACATAAGAAAACAGGTAAAAGCCAAGAGAGAAACACATAGATTGAGTGTATTTGAAAATTATATTCCTTTGATAATTGAAAATGCAAAAGAATTGGCAGAAGTTAAAGAAGAGATAAATGTCGAACCGATTTTGGATAAAGTTGTGAAGAAGGAGTTGATAAAGGATGTCAAAGAAAGAGGAGAAGAATAAAGACATATATGAAAAACTGAAGAAAATAGGAGAAATTATACTTCAACAGGTTAGAAAGAATCAAGTTCCTTACCTGAAAGTACCGGCGAGAACGACAAACAACATAGTCTTTGATCCAAAGTATCTCTGCTACGTTCTCGGAGATAAAACAATAACTAGAAGCGCTGGAAACATAAGACACGTGAAACCGTTTGCTCAGTTGTTGAAAGTGGCGAGTTTATGCAAAGAACTTGTAAAAGATGGTAAGAGACACATCACCAAGAGAGAGTTGTACTACATTTCAGAGTCATGGGGAAGTAAATTGAAATTCGATGAACAACCAGAGAGCGATGACATAGTTGAGGATATAGAGGCACTACTTGGCCTTCCAAGAGAGGATATTCATATAACACCAAAGCCAAAGGGATCGATATACGGTGATATCACTCTAAGGTTCAAAAACCCAAATGGAAAATACATGAAGGTAAACTGCCTGAACACTGCGGACGGTCAATCTATCGGACCAAGGACGTGTGAAGCAGAGTTTGTCGATTGTAAGGCAGACAAGGTCATAGCCATAGAAACTGATGGTATGTACAATCGTTTGATAGAAGAAAATGCTCATGAAAAGTTCAATGCGATATTGATAAACCTTGGTGGACAGGCATCCAGAGCAACGAGAAGAATTATAAAGAGGTTGAACGAAGTTTTGGGATTACCCGTTTACATATTTACCGATGGTGATCCATGGGGACTTCACATAGCAATGGTTATAATGGCTGGATCAGCCAAGTCAGCACACATAAACAAGATGCTTGCAACACCAGATGCTCAATGGATAGGAGTAACTGCATCCGATATAGTAAAATACAAATTGAGATCCGACAAGCTTAAAGATGTTGACTTCAAGAGGATAAAGGAGCTCAAGAAAGATCCCAGATACAAGAAAGATAAGAGGCTTCAAGAAGAACTGAGAAAATGGGAAGAAATAAAGAAAAAAGCAGAACAACAGGCTCTTTTGAAGTACGGTTTCAGGTATGTCGTCGATGAATATCTTCCGGCAAAGTTTAAGGAATTAAAAGCACCTGGATTCAAATAACTTTCAAAATAATTTTTTATATCTTTTTAAGAGCAAATTAATAACATGATACATGACGAAAGGGACTGGTATTCTCTTTGCTTACTTATAAGAGAAGTTGAGAATCTGAAAAACGATGGAATATATCAACTTCCAAGGCTAAAAATTGCAGTTTATGCTCTTTCCAAGGGATCTCTCGACAATACTGAAGAAATGAAAATCTTTAGATATGAATTTGATGGCGCTAATGAGATATGCATGGACGATATGGAATTAAGACAAGATATTGTCAGTTTATATTTTTTGGGATTAGCAAGTTTTACGAGGGAGAAAAGAGATAAAATGAAAACAGAACATTATTTGATAAAAACAACCGATAAGGGAAAAAAGAAGCACTAAAAGCTGAAAGAATACTTGATAACAAAAAATTAAAAGCCTTAAAAGAAGTTGCCAGAAATATTGGTAATGAGAATCTGACAGTTATGGATCTAATGGAGATGTATGGAAGAAATTGGATGAAAAAGTATGTAGAATACCTCCCGAAATAAAAAGAAAATTTATAAACTCATACTCCGATAGATTTTAATACGTTAAAATCACAAAAGTTTTACACATATCCATGCCTCGGTAGCTCAGTGGAAGAGCGTGCGGCTGTTAACCGCAAGGTCGCAGGTTCGAACCCCTACGGAGGGAACACATTTCCCTCCTTATGGGCATATCCTCCCTTTGTAATCTTGCAAACCTTCGGTTTGCCATGATATTGGTTGAGTCTCGCAAACTCAACCAAAAATTAAGGGAGGGGTCAGACGGATAGCGGTTCCGCGCGGAGATCCTGGCGGGGCTACCAATTTTTATTT
>JAGHBM010000059.1 GCA_021160955.1 Candidatus Aenigmatarchaeota archaeon | reverse complement strand
ATCCTAATACTCTCCATCGTAACATTTATTCAGAGATTCTACATATCAATAGTTGAACTCAAGTGATATCATGAAAATATTGATGTTTTCATATCTTCCACCCGTATTGAGTGGCATAGCCACACATACATATCATCTTTCAAAAGAGCTCATAGAAAGAGGCCATGAGGTAGAAATAGTCAGTTTCTTGAACAAAAGCTGTAAGAAAGATGGGATCAAAATATACGGAATAAAAGGACACGTGGACATTCAAGACATATATACCATAAAGACCCCATATTCCGTAGAAAAGATAAAAAGAATCATAGAAGAGTCGAATCCCGACATACTCCATTTTCATCACAGAACTTCCTCAATAGAATTTTTCCTCGGAAAGCTGAAATCAGACATACCGATGATCAATACGGTTCATTCATCCGCAGGATCGCTTGACTTGAGCGTAAGAGATATAGTACATCACTTGCATTACAAGAAACTTTCTGAAATACTTCAAAAATATTCAGACCATATCATAACGGTCAGCAACTTCAACAAGAAAAAACTTGTGGAAAACGGTGTCAACAGAAAAAAAGTAACCGTCATAAGAAATGGGATAAACCCCGAAGAATTCAAAATCTCAAAAAAGGAAGCGAGAAAAAAATTAAAAATTGAAGATGACGAAAAGATCGTGTTGTTTGCCGGAAGACACGTCAGAGAAAAAGGACTCGGATACCTTCTCAGGGCATTTAAAAAGATAGATGATGCCAAGCTATTCATATTGGGAACTGGTCCACTCATCGACATATATAAAACTTATAAAAAACTTCCGTATTCAAAAAACAACATAATTTTTAAGGGGAATATACCTAGAGATGAACTTCCGTATTATTTTTCGGCCGCCGATGTGTTTGTTCTACCATCAATATATCCCGAACCCCAGGGGATAGTACTGTTTGAAGCAATGGCATCAAGAACTGCAATAGTCTCGACAAAAGTTGGAGGAGTTCCCGAAGTAATAAGAGAAACTAAGTCAGGAATACTGGTTAAACCAAAATCTGTGGCAAAACTAAGGGAAGCCATTAAAAAACTTCTTGGGGATGAAAACCTTAGAAAGAAGCTCGCATCAAATGGATATAAAAATGTTAAAAAATACACCTGGAAGAAAGTTGCACTAAAAACAGAAAAAATTTACAAGATGGTCTTGAAACATAACTAAATTATTTTCATCTTCTTAGCATCATAAATCACTGGAATTGCGCGAATAAAATTAACTAAAATTGTCAACGACAACCAGATATAGGTTATAAGGAAAAGTTTGGGTGTGTGGTGAAGGTAAAGTAAAGGCAACAGGATAAACAAAATTATTTTCGAACCACCGGAGATGCCTCTCATGATCCGGGATTTAACAATAAACTTCCCAACCCCTGATTTCATCATCCCATATACTGATATACCATTTCTCGTTGCCTTTAGACGAATCAAATCGGTTATAAATCCTCTGATGATGAAATAAAGTGGGATCCAAATCGGGATCAGACTTATTGAAAAGAAATACAACAACATAGTCACCTCAACAAACCTATCGGTCACTACATCGACAAAGCTTCCAAAGGATGTTTCTTCACCGTACTTCCTGGCAACGTAACCATCGAGCCAATCCATAAAAAATGTTGTTGGAATTAAGAGAATTGACAAAAATTTCACAGTCTGAGTTCCACGGGAAAACAGGTAGATGAACAATACGACTAAAAATATCATTCCAAGTGATATGATATTTGGAACGGTGATATATTTTCTTCTCATTCTACCACGGAACTTTTTTCACACCGAGTTTATACCCAATTGCACAAGAAATTAGATGAACCAATGGTGTAAATATTATTATTAGTAGTATGGAAGCTGCGGGAACTTTTATAAATATTAATGCAAAGAAAAAGGCACCAAAAACGAAGTCAAGTTGATCCAAAAGTGGAGCGGATTCCCCTCTTTCAATACCAATTCTTCTCTTTATGAACGAACCCGCCAAATCCCCGATCATTGCACCGAGTGATATGAAGAAGACTGAGATTAAAGAGAGCTCAGGTAACTGGATACCATAACTCACAGCAACCACATTGAGATACGGATATATCAAAATCTCAAACACACCAAATAAAGTTCCGGCAACTACACCTAAAAAAAATCCTTCCCAGGTTTTTCCAGCACCAAATATATCCTTCCCAAACATTTTCCTCCCACCGTCGATTCTCATTTTTCCTCGAGAAAGTGGTGCAAAAGCATTTGCAAAATAAGCGGGCATTATTACCCATATACCTATAAAAAAATACACCATTATGTTCGGGGAAACCATAAATACTTTGGGAATGAACCAAATAAAAAATTTAACTACATGCAAAATATCGATATTAACATCAAAACTGCACCCAAAACCGTCGTAACGAAGTATCCAAAGAGTATCCTCTGAAACAGATCGTCCTTTATAATTATTTTGTATAGGAAGTTCACATACCTGTTCTCAAACTCTCTTTTCTTTTGTATTTCTGATTCGAACTTCTTTATAGCATCGTCTGTTTTATACACGATTACCCTTATTCCAGGGATTTTACCAAAGATCCATCTCGTGAATCTACCGAGGTATATTAGAAATATCGTAACTGGTTTTATCAATATTTTGGGTGATAACACCCCTATGAGAAGTACGAGAAGAATTTGCAAACCAAAGTCCGGACACGGTGACGGAGGACTCGGTACCAATGCACAGCCAATCAAAAAAACGGTTCCTTTGGTCAACATAAAGAAATCTATGTCAAGAACCAATATTTAAATAAGTGCTGGTGCCCCCGCCGAGATTTGAATTCCCGAAACCTTTTTTAAAAATTTTCATTTTCCGTGAACGCTTTTTCACCAACTTAACCCATAAAAGGATTCTGCAAAAAGGTTTCTCGGGTCACGACCTCACTCCAGCCCTTGATCTCAATTAATCTCTTTGTCGAAGTAAAAGCTTCCTTCACCGAGCCAGTTTTGCTGAAGCTTTTGCGCCGAGTAAAAGCTTCCGCAGGGTCGCATCATATCCACTAGACCACGGGGGCATAATAAATCCATTAACCAGGTCCTCATGTAAAAACTTATATTTATATAGTTTTAAGTTCTATAATAACTTTTTAAATCAGTTTACCATATTAAAAAGAGTGGGAAAAATGGAAATGAGATGCAGCACTTGCGGTGTTAACATAGTAACGGAAGAGAATTTTGTTAGATTCAAGTGTCCAAATTGCGGAGAGACTGAGATAATCAGATGCGAAAGATGTAGAGCGAGAAAAGTACCTTATAAATGCGAGAAGTGTGGATTTGTAGGACCATGAGGTTGATAAGATGCCAGGTATGTTTTCGGCAAGAAGATTGAGACAAAATAGGAAAAAGCAAAGATGGAAGGAAATTAGTTATAGGAGAAGAGTTCTGAATCTGAAGAAAAAGAGCGATCCCCTCGAAGGAGCTCCTCAGGCCCGAGGAATCGTTTTGGAGAAAAAGTTTGTAGAACAAAAACAGCCTCATTCGGGCCTCATAAAAGCAGTTAGAGTCCAATTGATAAAAAATGGTAAGCAGATCACGGCATTTTGCCCAAGAGACAAAGCCATTCAATTCATAGATGAACACGACGAAGTTTTAGTCGAAGGAATAGGCGCATCACAGGGAGGAGCCAAGGGTTCAATGTGGGGAATAAAATGGAAAGTTGTCAAGGTTAATGGAATCGCACTTGAAGAGCTTAGAACTGGAAGAAAGCAAAAACCAACAAGGTGATTTGAACGACGGACATAAAAATATTCAATAAGTGGTCAACTGACGTTGAAGTAAAAGATCCTGGACTCAAAAGATATATAAACCTAAAACCTGTTTTAGTTCCCAGAATGTCTCACGGAAGACACGCGAGAAAGAAGTTTTATAAGAGCGATATAAGCATTGTTGAAAGGTTGATGAATCACCTTTTTGTTCCGGGACACAGGGGTAAAAAACATAAGCTCACCTCTGGAGAGAACGTTGGAAAGAGCATGACTGCATACAACATTGTCAAGAGATGCTTCGAGATAATAGAGGAAAAAACCGGTAAGAACCCGATAGAAGTCTTCGTGAGAGCCTTGGAAAATGCCGCGTTGAGGGAGGAGGTTTCATCGTACCAAATGGGAGCGATAATAGTCAGAAAAGCAGTTGTAACTGCCCCACAGAGAAGGGTTGATCTGGCCCTCAGATATTTTGCCCAAGGAGCATACCACAAGGCGTTCAACAGCAAAAAATCTATAGAAGAAAGTTTGGCAGACGAGATAATAGCGGCTTACAACAACTCGAAGGACTCGACGGCCATTCAAGAGAAAGAAAGACTTGAAAGGGAAGCCGAAGGTGCAAGATAAATCCAATATGCGAATTCTATCAAAATCTTTATTCAGTTTTCATCCAATTCTATCAAATCTGTTGTTCGGCGTTTTTAATGCATAAATAGATTTCATATCTAATTCTTATATGTGGTCGAATGGTTGAATTGGAATTACACATCCAACAGAAAAGATGATGGATCAACTTTTTTATTATTTTTTTGATGAAAAATTATTCATAAATAATTGAAAAATCTAGAAATTATCAAAAATTTTGACTAAAACTCTTTCAACTTTTTCTTTGCGATCATTCCATATTTTAGTTTTATAAGGTTACCCAATAATCTGTACCTATCTTTTCTTTCGATATTTTTCATACCACTCTTGTATATTTTCTCTGCGATTCTCCTTGTTTCTTTGACGGCAAGTTTTTTTGCCTTTTGCTTCGGATGATCTTCCCTATAACTTTCATACAACAGAATTGGAGAGGTTTTTCTGATGCCGTAATCTTCTTTCATATCTGCCACATCATCCAAGAGATTCGCCATGAATCCTATGGATCTCAAACCATTTCTCACGTTTTTGTCCACGCTCTCGTCAGAATAGACCTCCATCAGATCCGCAATAAAATCCATCCCTAATTCTCCTGATTTTTTAGTCGCCACCAATGCACTTTCCAAGTCCTCAACACTCATCTCACATCTTACTGCTTCTATGCCTTTCGGTATCGACCTTTCAAAAATCTCGTACTTGTCTTCTATGGTCTCTTGTATAGATTTCAACCATTTTTTCAAAGTTTTCAATCTTGGATGAATTTCTCTCCCTTCTTCAAAAAGATCGTATATGACTTGAATGTCATCTTCTTTCTGGTCGATGTAATCATCTATTATTTTAACTGCAGCAACAAAATCAACGATGAGACTCTTGGTTATTTTTTCTGCTTCTATACCAGCAATATCCTCACCGATCTTTTGAAATATGGGGAAGAATCTATCAACTTTTCTTCTTTTGACGTATTTTCGTATGAACTCCTTTTCATTTGAACCAAGATACATACTGGTCTTTTCGAAATGCTTCAACCAATTCATTGGCCCAAAAACGAATTTATTGAAATAATCAAACATAGCAAGAATATTGTAGAAAAAGTATTTAAATGTTACTACCTTAAAGTGTCAATAAAAAAACAATTCATTGAAAACATGGCCTTACAAAGGAGTCTAAAAAGATTTAAAGGTTACTTGCGTCACACATTTAAATAATTTTATCATCATATTTATGAGTGGTGGTTTAATGAGTGGTGATTTCTTAGATCGTATTTGGATGCTGGAAACTGATACAGGAGACTACAACAAAAATATAATTATTATGGACTGGAGAGAAGAAACAAGGGAAAAATTTGGAGCTGCAATTTTTTATTGCACTGACAATGCGTTACTTCATGGACCAACAGCACCCAATATTATGAAATACTTGGGATCTGTCGATGACAGTAGAAATATACAGCACGAAGACTTTCCACGAATAGGAGATAAAATAATGGGGATTTTTTTATCTGATGAAATTTTCAACAAAAATCCTAGAAAATATATATCTCAAAAAGTAAAAGAAATTGCACCT
>JAGHBM010000024.1 GCA_021160955.1 Candidatus Aenigmatarchaeota archaeon | reverse complement strand
GAACAAGAATATTATAAATATCCTATCACTTCTACCGAGCATACCGCTGTAAAGCCTTTTGGAAGATATTGCCTGAAACTGTGTTCCCATGTATGATACGAGTAATATGGTTACGAGTGTAATGAATCCCAGGATCAAGGGAATATTTGGGTTTAGTGATATACCTAAAAAGATTGCCACATCTGATATTCTGTCTATGGTGTGGTCCAAAAGATCACCGAGTTTTGTCTTTCTGTTAAACTTTCTTGAGATTTCTCCATCGAGTATATCAAAAAATCCATTGAGTATAAGAAAAACCGATGCGATCGGAATCCAGTTCTTGTAAAACAAGTAACCTGAGATCGATGCCATTATCAAGGATAATACAGTCATTATGTTTGGATCACAGTTCAACAAAAACGGATTGAGTATTGCCTTTTTCAGCTTGGGAAATTTTTTGTTCAACTCAAACAACATTTTGCATCCTCCATTACTTCTTCAATTATTTTTTTCCATTTGATGTTCTTGGAATCCAATCTATTCCAGAGGGTATACCTCTCAGGCCTAACCCTTGACGCTTCCTTGAGCCATCTGTGTATTGGCCTCCTTTCTTTTAATGGTTTCATTGCATAAACTAATAAATCTTTTTTTCTCATAACATCAAATATATCATAATATAGTTCTTTTGGGTCGATGAAAAGTTTTTTTGTCCGGAGACACGTCGAGTATTTCTCGTATACTTTTGATGCCAGAAGCATCGACGTCCCAACCAATTGCCCATGATAATATTTCTTCCCAAAATTCTTTGTCAATATTTTTTCCAGTTCATGTTCGGATCCAGAGCAATATCTTGATGATTTTTCCATTGCCAAACCAGATAAGAGTAGGGCGAGTGCGAGGTCTTTTATAGAGCTGTCCAGGATGTATTTTACCGCCATCATTGATAGTTTCATGTATTCTGTTTCAGGTTTGAAATTTATATCCTCCGTTGCGAGGGATACGTCCTCCAGTGCCACGATGTTTGCAAGGACGTCCATCTCACCGAATTTTTTCAGGTCTCCCGACGATTCCCACAAGTCCTTTGGGATGATGACCTTTTGAGGAAATTTGGTCGGAAAAGATTTTTTGGAACCGTTTGTTATCAGAACGGAGTTCTTTGATATGAGTCCATCATGCGTTGGTGCGGTTGGTATGAGTATCAGTTTTCTTTGCGTGAGGTACGCAACCATTTTTGAAATGTCCAGGACTCTTCCACCACCAAACCCAACCACGAATTCGCCTTTGATGTGCTTCATCACACGGTATACTTCGCTGAAGCTTTCGTCATTTATGGAGAATCTGTTGCCGAAAATTCCCAAGTTATCGAGATATCTATTTGTAAAATTTCTTCCGCTTATCACGATCCTTTTATTTTTTGAGGGAATCTTTTCTTGAGTTGCTCTTTGCTTTTTGTGAAAATCAATGATATTTTTTTCTCTTTCAAGAGATCTTTCAGTTTTTTGCTATGATGCACGTTCCTGAAGAAGTTACCAAAGTTCATAAATTAAGATTATTTGGATTTTATTTAAATTACTATTTCATCCTCTCGAGCAAGAGTATCGTAAGTATACCTGCTAACGAAAATATAATCGAGAATACAATTTTGAATGGATCGAGAAGACTTATTGACGAAAGCAATATCTTCCTCAATGGCAATCTCAACGCGCCGAACATCAAGCCGATGAGTAGGCTCAATGTTTTGTTTTCGTGCTTTTTCAAGAGCTGCGATATGATTTTTGACATAAAGAAGGCTCCAATTGACATGCCAACGAGAAAAGTTCCCACAACTTTTGTGTTAAAAGAGCTGAGCGACTTTATCATAAACTCGTACTGTCCCAGTACCAGTACCATAAATGATCCCGATATGCCAGGAAGCAGCATTGCACATGCGGCTACAATTCCTGTGATTAGTATAACCGGTAAAGAGTGCGACGTTTCAACGGAGCTTATGCCCGTTAGGAGAAACGCAAGTACGAAACCGAGAACTCCATACAAGACGTCTGATTTCTTGTCTTTGAGGGACTTGAATATTGAAATTGCCGATGCCAGTATGAGGCCAAAGAAAAAAGAATATACATAGGTTGGATACGTGGATATCAGTTTTAAAATGAATTTCGACATGGCCAAAAATGAAGTGATGATGCCCAATCCTAGAGCCACCAAAAACAAGAAGTCGTCGAGTTTTATAATGTTCTTCAAGTAGCCTTTGCTTCTTTTGATCGTAAATTCTAAGACCGATATTATCGATTCAAGGAACCTGTATATAGAAAATATGAATCTCTCATATATTCCCGTTATGAGTGCGATTGTCCCACCGGAGACCCCTGGAATTATGTCAGCTGCTCCCATGAATAT
This sequence comes from Candidatus Aenigmatarchaeota archaeon, assembly GCA_021160955.1. Classification (GTDB taxonomy): domain Archaea; phylum Aenigmatarchaeota; class Aenigmatarchaeia; order PWEA01; family JAGHBM01; genus JAGHBM01. The sequence continues at coordinate 8,055 of JAGHBM010000024.1, read as the reverse complement.
TCCTTTTAGAAAAACGAATAGAAACTCTTTAATTTTGTTCTTCATGAATAGTATTGAACAGTTGTGGTATTTTAAGCTTGATTTAATCTACCTTTGACATCTTGAGTGCCTTTAATGTTCTTTGGATGAATGTAGTTATGGAAAGAATTGATGTTATTGATATCATTGCCGCTGCATAAAATCTATTGAAAGGAGTTGTTAGAATTATCAGAAGCAATAAAATCATTCTTTCTCCTCTTTCGAGTAATCCTCCTTTTAATTCTTTATTCATAAGCTTTTTTTCATATGCTGCCGACTTCGAGTAAGTTGTCATAAGAGATCCAAAGAGAAGGATGAATATCCATAATTTTGCAGGGACTAATATTTTGGGGTATTCTTGTAAAAGCAATCCCAATATCAGAAAGAACTCGACTATCCTGTCGCTTATTGTGTCAAAATAAGCACCGGTTTTAGTTTGCATTTTCATCTCTCTCGCTACTGCACCATCTACCAAGTCCAGAAGCGATGCGAGTGTAAAGGAAAGAAATGACAGATAAAATTTTTGGTTCATCAACAACAAAAAACCTATCAAACCAGAGATTACAGATAATGCTGTCCATTGATTTGGAGATAGTCCAAACAATTTAAATATTTTTCCAATTTTTTTTGTCACGTCAGTGAATTCATCTCTTTTTGCGTATAACATATCATTTCACTTTAAAGTTTAAGTTTTTGTTTTTACTATTAAAAATAAGCTAATAAGTATTTATTTTGTTTCGCTTTAAAAGTTAAACATGAAAGAGCAGATCTCAAATGCATTGACAATAACAAATCTCTCTTTGGGATTCATATCTCTGTTTTTCATATTTCAAGGATTTTTCACACAGGCATCGTATCTTATAGTCGTAGCGGTCCTAATAGATTGCATAAATGGAACCATCGCAAGGGTTTTGAAGATAGATGACGACATGGGAAAAAACTTGGATAACATATCGGATGTCATATCTTTCATATTGACTCCTGCCGTGTTTTCCTATTTTGTTTTATCAAAGGAAATTACGTTCCCATTGAGCTATGTGTTTTTTGCATTGTCACTTTTCTTCGTAGTTTCGGGCGTGTACAGAACCGCGAGGATAAATGTCGAGGTGAGCTCTGACCTTTTCAACGGAATGCCCACGACCGTGAACGGACTGATATTCCCGGGTATGTATCTACTGGGTATTTTTTCCGTATACACGGTATCAGGTTGGATGATATTGTCCTCGGTTTTCATGCTCAGCAGGTTCAGGATAAAGAGATCCTTCTTTAAGAAGAAGAGGAAAAAAGAAAGCGATGTAGTCGAGGTAAAAGGAGAAAAAGAGGAAGAGGAGAAAAATGATGACAGTTTCGTTCCCCTCCCTTTCTTGGGAAGTTAATATGTTTTTTGAAAAATACTTTTTGAAGCCAATGGGACATTATTACACACTACCGGCGACGATAGTCTATGCTGTTTTGTTTTCAATCGCAGTCTTTTTGGTTTACAAGTACATTCTTAAAAAACTCAATCTTAAGATAGATAAAGTTTTCATGGGTTCTCTTGTCCCTTTCATACTGTTGGGCGGAATAATGAGATCCCTCGAGGATGTTGGATTTTATAGTGGCTACTTCTTCGTTTCTCCCGGGATATATCTAACGATCTTTTCAATTGCTTTAACATCCCTTGTCGTTTCCCTCTTGTTGGAAAAGTTTGTTGGTTTGGAATACTGGAAAACAATGGTGGCAATCGGTACTTTTCTGTGCTCAGTTAACATGTATTTTGTCTTGGCAATGGGCATCAGGGCTTGGAATGGCGTGTTGATGATATTGGGGCTCGTCGGAATGTGGTCATTGTTTTTCTGGTTGGTTCACATGAAGTTTCCGAAATATCTGTCATTCCAGAACTTTTTAATATTGTTGTCTCACTTGTTCGACGGGAGTTCGACTTTTGTTGCACTCACTTTTTTTGGCTTCGGGGAGCAACACGTCTTACCAACATTTTTGATAAGCCATACGGGACCGTGGATAATGTTCCCCTTAAAAATATTGGTGGTTTGGCCAGTTCTCTATTACATAGACAAGATCGAGGATGATGAGTTTAGGATATGGTTGAAAATAGCTGTGCTAATTCTCGGTCTGGCGCTCGGCACAAGGGACATGTTGAAGGTTGGACTCCTTGGAAGATAGGAAGTAAAACAATTTAAACCGATAAAGGTATCTCTTATATATGTATAAACAGGTTTTGATAGTTCGCGAGGATCTTGGGATGAGTCCAGGCAAACTTGCAGCTCAGTGTGCCCATGCGTCCATCGGTGCATGGAAAAGGTCGGGGAGAATCGCGAGAAGTGTGTGGAGTGTCGAGGGTGAAAAGAAGGTTGTGCTCAAAGTCAAAAACGAAAAGAAACTATTGGAGCTTGAAGCCAAGGCAAAGAAAATGAAACTTCCGTGTTTTTTGGTCAGAGATGCCGGTCGCACCGAGTTGCCGGAGGGAACGATAACCTGTTTGGGAATAGGTCCTGCAAAAGAAAAAGTCATTGATAAGATAACCGGTTCTTTGCCCCTGTTGAAATGAGATTTTGTCTCAATGTCCTGTAAAATTATTTGTTCTGTATCACCTGTGGTGTACTGGGACCATTACCAATGGCTTGGACTATGCTTATGTTCTCCCACTTTCCATTTATGTTGCACACACAGAAGCATTTTGGTTTTATGTCTGTTCTGTTTTCAAACTCCTTTGGTATTATCTTGGCAGGTGCACAATGGCATGTCAAATTTCTTTTTACGAGTTCTTTTTCTAAATTGCTGCATTCATTTGTCAAGCATCCTGAAGCTGATATCACCAGCAACAATAGGACGAAGATTATGAAAATTTTTGAAGTCTTACCATTCATACTTCCCCCTCAAAAATTTAATACCCGAATATATTAAATTAAATGGGAATATTGTTATATAAATTGTTAGGTACAATATAAGATCCAACAACCCCTTGGGCCACCCGACCCTCCTTTTAACGGTCTTGAAACTTATGTTTACCCATATTATTGATATTGTGAATATCGTTATTCCAAAGATGGTGAACATGTCTGGCAGATAAACAAATGATACTGCAAAAGATGGTGAACCCCCAAGAGAGTAAACTCCCCAGTTAAATGTTATGTAATTGTATATTGACCTGCCGATTACGAACAAAAGCAAAAACAGCCCAGACAGCGATACAACATATGAGAGCGTGAAGAAAGGTAATATGAACATTCCCAACGACTTGAAATCTTTTTTCAAAAATGTGTGAAGGTATTTGAACCACGTCTGCATGCCACCTATGTTCCATCTAACCCTCTGCTTCCACCAGCTTCTAAAGTTGTTTGGAACTTTCGTATTGCTTTCCGATTTGAGTGACATCTTTATTTTATAACCATGATAGATGAGTCTCCATGCTATCTCTATATCTTCTGTCATGTTGTTTGTATCAAAACCACCAACCTTTTTCAATGCATTCTTTCTGTAAAGGCTCAAAACTCCTGGCGTAGCATAGACACTATCTATGCACTCCAGCAATTTCCTTGCCCAAACTATCATTATGTACTCTATTCTCTGGAGGCGTTCGATCCAGTTCTTTGGGCTTTTGACAAAAATTGACGTAGTCACTGCACCGACATCTTTTTCCGAGAAGAAAGGTATCGAATTCATCAGTGCATTTTTAGTCGGATAAGAGTCGGCATCGACCACACCTACAATTTCTCCCTTGGCATATTTGAGACCTACGTTCAACGCGCTCGCCTTTCCACCGTTTGGTTTGTCTATTACCTTGATTTTCTTGTACTTTTTTGCGACTCTCTTTGCTACTTTCAACGTGTTGTCGGTAGAACCGTCGTTTATCACTATGACTTCTATCTCCTTGGGATATTTCATTTCCTTGACTTTTCTTATGGTCTCACCTATGGTTTTTTCTTCGTTGTATGCAGGTATCAAAATGGAGACTGAGGGAAATTTTTTCATCTTCGGAACCTTGAAGAGTTCTTTCTTATTATCAAAGTACAACACGAAGAACATTATGCTGAGGTATAATGAAAGTGCTGCAAATATTAAATACAAAAGATCAATTACAATATCCATAGTTATAAAATGATGAATCGGTTATTAATAATTAATCTTGAATGTTTTTGTTTGATTATTCATTGCTTACAAAGGAGTTTTTGAAAATTGTGAAAAAAATTGTGAAATTTTTTTTCACTTGTTGGATGTCTATAATTGTTTTGCTAAAAAGCCATAATATCGGAGATTTTTTATGAAAATCGATTATATGTCTTTTGGAACAATTAAAAGCAAATAAAAAGTTTATCTTTAAAAATAAGGTATCATTTTGCCATTTAAATTTTGCCTTGAAACTGTTTCACGTAAGCAATATATATGCAAAAGTTACAATTATAAATAACAATTTGAAGGCTGAGAACTCTATCTATCCTCAGGGAATAATAAGCTCTGGGGACGGGGTAGGGTTCAAGGTCTTCAAGCAAAAAATAAAAAATAACTAAAGGAGGATAAAAATGCAATTGAGGAAGGTTGCAGCTGTTGCACTCGGTGCACTCATGGCGGGTGTATCCGTAGCTGGTGCAGCACTGGCAGCCGACTATACCTTGAGCGACTTCCCAGCACCTTTCGTAGAGAACGGCACACCGAACTTCATAATAGTAATTGGTAGCGCTGGAACTGCTTCCGGAATAGCATCCGACATGGTCGGTGCTATTGACATCGCTGCCAGACTCGGTGGTGAAACAGTAACCACAACCGGTGGCACATCCGGTACAACTGTCAGCGGTGGAGTTCAGGTCAAGACCGCTGGTGATGACTTGAACTACGGAGAACACATCGCTGACATAATAAGCACTGGATTCAGTGACACTGACTTCCCAACTCTCTTGAAGAAGGGAACTTACACCGACTCAAAGGGAACCAACAAGAACACCGAGACTTACACACAAGAGATAGACTTTAAACCTCCAGGTAGTGGAAGCACTCCAGAATCTGCTCTGGTAACTTTCGATACCAACGACAATCTCGATGACAAGCCAGCAGGAACTTACCTCTACTTCCCAAGTGGTAAGGTTATCTACACCTACACGCTGGAGTTCACCAACCCAATAGACGTCGCTGACGAGAACGACATAAAGAGCACCAAGATAGAGATATTGGGCAAGACCTACAGTATCTCTGGGGCAACTGTCAGTGGTGGTAGTGTCACTGAGTTGACCCTCTTAGGTGGTGCTTCTGAGCAAACCGTCAACGACGAGACTCCAGTGACCGTAACGGTCAACGGTGTAGATTACACTGTAACTCCAAGCATCTACGGTGCCGACTCAGTCGTCTTCACCGTCAGTTACAACGGTAACACCGAAACAACTGACGAGATGGGTGAAGATGACACCTACGAGTTGGCCGATGGAACCGAGATCGGTGTAAAGGACATACTCTTCAGTACAAAGGAATCCAAGACGAGTGCCGTTACTTTCTACGTCGGTGCCCAGAAGATAACCTTGAGCAACACAGATGGAATAAAGATAAACGACGAAGACATAGACAACTACGACACCACAGTTACCATAGACAGCTCCAGCAACGAACTGTCCAGCATCTCCTTCTCCGTCGCACCGTCCGACGACATGTGGATAGGTGTTGGCGAGGAGTGGACAGATCCTGTCTTCGGAGCTTGGAAAGTGATGTTCCCAGGAATCGAGAAGAAGACCGAAGAGATAAGCGCAACCGCTTCCGGCAACGACGGTACATTAACCGTCAAGGACATTGCTGGAAACGAGTTGAGCTTGCCCTTCGTTGTCGACGAAACCAACGACGTGGCCGCTCCTGGTGACGACGTGGACAACAGTTACACTGTAACTGTTGATGGCCACAACAGCCCAGGAAACATGATGATACACGATGGTGACAAGTGTACAGGTTCATCTTCCGTAACGGACTGTGAGGGAACTTACTTCCTTGCAGTCAATTCGGGAGGTGAAGCAAGGATAATAGAGATAAAGGACATAGACACCACTCATCATCAAATTGACTTCAAGGACAAGACGACAGGAACAACGTTCTCTGACAAGGCCTACACAGATGGTACGGCTACCGACATAAAGTTGGGTAGCTTCATGACCATCAGGGTCTTGGTCAACGAGACCGCCAAGTCAATAACAATGACCAACATAAACGACTTCAGCGGTGACGCAGCCAATTCGGACTTCAAGACTTCGTTGTCCGGAGAGGTTGGTCTTGCCTTCGATGGAACCAACACCGTGGTCACGTTGTACGACGATGATGGAGCTAACTTGTTCAGCTTCAACTACAATGTCGACAACGATGACATGGCAATTGACACATCAACTTCAGGATTGTACAGAGAAAAAGATGGGTCCGACTACTACGAAGGCATCGATGGCCAGAACTGGGGTGCATTGTTGAAATGGGATTCGAAGGACAAGGATGACTTGACCATCGAATACCCAGAGGAACAGGCAATAGCCGATGTGTATGTTGCCCCAGTTGGAGCTACAATGACCACTTCCACTGGTGAGGTCACAAGAAGCGGTGTCATAAAGACATCCATCGCAACTGTCGATACAGATGTCACAACGGCACAGAAGACAAACAACAACATAATCTTGGTGGGTGGTCCTTGTGTGAACAAGCTAACTGCGGAAGCCCTTGGAATGGACTTCCCGACATGTGGCTCTGCCTCAGGAATACCTGAGAACGGCTACATGATAAAGCTTGTCAAGGATGCCTTCGCAACAGGAAAGTACGCTCTCGTGATAGCCGGTTGGGAAGCTGAGAATACTCAGGCTGCCTGTGCAAAAGTCCAAGCTGACATGGCTGGACTAACTGGCACCGAGTATTACTATCCAGCTGCTCCAACGGCTTAAAGCATAAAACGTAGGAATTAAAAGTTCCTACCATTATGCCGGCAAGAAACCGGCTTTTCTTTTTCTTGTTTTTTTACTTCGTCAGTGGTACGTCTCCTCAAAATATTTAAAGACTCCAACCCAAAGAATTTCTATGAAAAAAATAATGATAATAACAGGATTACTGACCCTTGTTTTCTTACTCATGGGTTTCTTCTTTGGTCTCTGGTTCGATACACTCAGGACCCAGGAAGTCAAAAACGAACTCGCTGAAGTTGATATAATGTGGAATGATGCAAGGCTGCAATCGCTTTACTACGAGACCTTTTCAAACGGTGAAATGTGCGATTCTGCCTTGAAGGGTAACTTGGAGTTCAACAAGAAAATATATGAAGAGGGCCAGAGAATAGAGCGATATGAAAAGGTAAACAGGTTCACTCCAGATCTGATAACCCAGAAGAAGAGATATGCTCTCCTGCAACTTCAGTTTTGGTTCAATTCCATAAAACTCAGGGATAAGTGTCATTTCAACTACAGCACCGTGGTGTATCTCTATTCTCATTACAACAAGAGCTTATCCACGGAACAAAAGATAGAGGGTACGTTGCTATATCAGTTAAAGGAGAAGTATGGTCCAAAAATGATGCTCATACCATTACCGGCTGACCTTGGTATAGTCAGCATAGATGCAGTAAAGGATCAGTATAACATCACCCAATTACCTGCCATTATAGTGGATGAGAAGTACGTCTTCCAAGGACTGACAAATAAATCTCAAATAGAAGAAGTGTTGTTCAAGAGATAGACCCTGTTTGTTCTACCAATCTTTTCAACCTTTATTATTTTTCTTTCTTCTAAATCCCTTATGAGTCTACTCACCTTTGCTTTGCTGAAGTCGCTGTCCCTCACAATTTCTCTTTGTTTACATGAACCGCCATAAGATTTTATTATTTCTATTATTCTCCTTTCATCATCCTTCAAAATCCTTTCTATACCTTCTCTTTCTCCTCTGAATCTCATGCTCAATACTGTTATTATAACCAATATCGCTATCCCTAGAATTATGAAGGGTGTGTTGTTCTGGGATATGGGGGTGCTCCTCTCGTAATTCACGGTTACATCTATTCCCTCTCCCTTTTCGAGGTTGTCCCTCTCCCAAATTATG
>JAGHBM010000016.1 GCA_021160955.1 Candidatus Aenigmatarchaeota archaeon | reverse complement strand
GTGGAAATTGAAAAAGGATAAAGAATATGTTCTTTCTCAGCTGGAGAATGGAAATGACATAAAGTTTGTTAACCTTTTATTCCCGGACATTCTTGGAGAACTCAGGGGATTTACCATACCAAGTGAAGAAGTTGAAACAACCCTCAGCGTGGGGAAAGGGTTTGATGGATCATCCATAGAAGGGCTCGTTAGGATAGAAGAAAGCGACCTCGTCGCAAAACCAGAGCCCGAGACTTTCAAGATTTTCCCGTGGAGGTACGAAAACAATGGAATTAAATACAGGGTTGGCTTGATGTTCTGTGATATATTGAATTCAGATGGCTCCCACAACGACGGTGATACGAGATACGTCTTGAAAAGAACACTCAAAAAGGCCAAAAAAATGGGATTTGATGACTTCAAGGTTGGACCTGAATTGGAGTTTTTCTATATGAAGAGTCCTGAAGATCCGGAACCACTCGACGATGGAGGGTATTTCAGCATGGGGGCAGGAGATATGTATTCATCAATGAAGGAGAAGACTATGCTGAACCTCAAGAGGATGGGAATAGAATCAGAGTTCAGCCATCATGAAGTTGCACCGAGCCAACACGAAATAGACTTGAGGTATAAGAACGCATTGGAAATGGCAGATATAACAATGTTATCAAAATTCATCGTAAAAGAAACCGCCAGAAGAGAAGGAATATATGCCACCTTCATGCCCAAGCCCATAAATGGTGTAAATGGTAGTGGCATGCATGTGCATCAATCCCTGTGGAAAGGAGGTAAGAATTTATTCTTCGACGGAGACGATGATTATAACTTATCTGAAACCGCAAAGAAGTACATGTCAGGCTTATTTCACAACATAAACTCAATGACTTCCATATTGAACCAATGGACAAATTCGTACAAGAGGTTAGTTCCAGGCTATGAAGCACCGGTTTATCATGTCTGGGGACAGAGAAACAGATCTGCATTGATAAGAGTTCCGGAATACCAACCTGGAAAAGAAAGGGCGAGAAGAATTGAATTGAGGAGTCCAGACCCAGCATGTAATCCATACCTCGCGTTTTCGGTTATGTTGGCTGCCGGATTGGATGGAATAGAAAATGATTATGAACTCCCAGAACCATACGAAAGGAATGTCTACAAAAACACGGAAAATTTGAAGACCCTGCCTAAGAGTTTGGAAGAAGCAATAAATTTGACGAAAGAGAGTGAACTCGTGAGAGAAACTCTTGGAGACCACATATTTAAAAAATTCATTGAAAACAAGGAAAAGGAGATAGAGCTCCAAAGAAGAACTGTGACGGATTTCGACATAAAATATTACTTAAAAAAATTATGAAAAATTTTGTGAAAGGGTGTCATCATCCATGAAATACAATGTAAGAACTTTCGAAGATGCTGACTTTTCTGGAAAGGTCGTCTACGACCGAGTAGACTTGAACATATCAAAAAGTGATGATGTTTACGACGACACCAAAATAAAAGTTATAGTTGATGATTGCAAAAGAATATTGGAAGATGGAGGGAAACTTGTTCTCGTATCTCACATTGGGAGAGACCCGAATGACTCGCTAAGATTTTTGGTAAAGGATTTGTCGAGATATCTTGAAAGAGATGTTAAATTCGTCAACGACTGTATTGGACCAAAAGTTCATAGGACTGTAAAGGAAATGAAACCCGGTGATGTCGTACTTCTGGAAAACGTTAGGATGTATCCGGAGGAAAAAAGCAACAATGAGTTGTTCTCCAATGCACTCATAGAAAATATGGATTTTGGAGTCTTCGATGCATTCCCCGTCTCACACAGAAAACACGCATCAGTGGTTGGTGTCATGAAACGCAAGCCATTTTACGCCGGGCCGAGGTTCCTCTACGAGATGGAGCAACTAGAAAAATTCAGGGAAAAAAGAGAAGACACTGTATGCGTACTTGGTGGGATCAAAAAAGAAAAGTTGCTGGCAATTGAAATGTTCCTTCAAAATGGGTACAAGGTCATACCAGGCGGTATGCCTTTGAATGTCATATACAAGACTCTTGGAAAGGATGTAGGAGACTCTCTTATTGGGGAGGGAGAAGAATACATCAATGAGGTCAAGAAAATAATTACGGACAAAAACCTCATAATACCGGATAGAGTTAGAATAGCCAAAAAAGATGATTTCACCGATACAAAAATGATCGACATAGATGAGGGAGTGCCTTCCGGTTATCAAATAATAGGGTTTGAGTTACCTGAAATTGCTCATGAATATTTGGGCAGTGCGAATAGAATAATGATCGCAGGACCAACGGACATCTATGAAAAAGGATTCTACGACTCAATGAAGGAGATAGCAAGTTATTTGGAGTCCACAGAATCGGTAATCATGGGTGCCAACACCATCGAAGCTTATAAAAAATTCAACTTAAAAAATCCAGTGCTGATAACCGGTGGTGGCGCAGGGCTCTACTTCTTGAAGAACGGGACAAATCCCGCATTGGGATCTTTGGAAGATAACATGAAAAAATTTAAAAATAAATAAATTGAATTGTAAAAGAATATTGAAACGAGATGGATAAAAATGTGCAAAAAACATGATGATGCGATCCAAGTTGCCAAAGAATTTATACAATCGCACAAAAGATTCACCTATAACGGGATAGTGAGAGAATTGCAGAAAAAAGCAAAATGTACTTGGTTCTCTCCGTACGTACACATATCCGATTATTTAGACCGTCTAGTGGCTGAAGAGATATTAAGAAAAAAAGGGAGATTTTACTACAAAAACAAGGACGTATTGATATAGCATCTGCACGGATTGTTCTTTGCCGGTCATTAGAAGAGAAGAAAGCTTAAAAACGAATGAAATCATTAACTAATCATGGAAAAAATTCTTCTTGTTGTGTTGGATGGCTGGGGATTGAGAAAAGAAAAGAATGGAAATGCAATCAAACTTGCCAAAACGCCCAACTTCGATTTTCTTTGGAAGAATTACCCTCACACTACTCTAAAAACATGGGGTAAATACGTAGGTTTACCAAAGGGAACTTTGGGTGGCAGCGAAGTCGGGCACCTTCATATTGGCGCAGGGAGAATAGTAAAGCAAAAACTAACCCAGATCAACGAGAGCATTAAAGACAAGAGTTTTTTTAGGAAAAAACCGTTGGTAGATGTCCTTAGAAAATGCAAAAAAGAAAACTCCTCATTGCACGTGATGGGCCTCCTGTCGGATGCTGGTGTTCACTCGGACATAAAACATCTCTTTGCAATTCTTAAAGCTGCAAAAATCCACGGTGTTAAAAAAGTCAAGGTCCACTGCTTCCTTGATGGCAGGGATACTCCACCGAAGAGTGCCGGAAATTACATTCGTGAGCTGAAAAAAGAAATCAAGAAAATTGGTATAGGTGAAATTTCAACGATCTCTGGCAGATATTACGCCATGGATAGGGACAGGAGATGGAACAGAACAAAAAAAGCATTTGAAGCAATTGTTGAAGCCCGTGGGATGAGAGCAAGAACACCACTTAAAGCGCTTAGAGAGGCTTACAAGAGAGGAGAGACGGATGAATTCGTTAAACCCACGGTCATAGATAATTACACAGGACTGAAAAACAATGACGGCATAATCCTGTTTAACTTCCGCGCAGATAGAATGAGACAGCTGACGAAACTCCTTCTAGACATCACCGAAAACATAGTCTCCATGACGGAATACTCAAAAGATCTGAAGACAAAAGTCCTTTTCAAACCAACTTTCGTCAAAGACTCCCTCGGAGAGATTCTGAGCAAGAACAATCTCAAACAGCTGAGGATAGCAGAGAGTGAAAAGGGACCTCACGTGACATACTTTTTCAACGGAGAAAGAGAGAAACCATTTAAGAGAGAGGAAAGGATAATTTTGCCTTCCCCAAAGGTTGCAACTTACGATCTCAAACCCGAGATGAGTGCATACAAAATAACGGAGAAACTATTAAAAGTTTACAAAAAATATGATTTCATACTATTGAACTTCGCAAACGGTGATATGGTCGGTCACACCGGTGTGTTGAAAGCAGCGATCAAAGGTGTTGAAGCAGTTGATGAATGCCTCGGTAAGATAGTGAACGAAATGAAAGACTATACCATAATGATAACAGCAGATCATGGAAATTGTGAAGATATGACCGGTAAATTCAAAACTTCACACACCTTCAACAAAGTTCCATTCATACTCGTAAACGACAAGTTCAAAGGATCGAAGCTGAAAACGGGAGGTCTGTACAATATAGCGCCAACCATCTTGAAAATAATGAAAATCAGAAGACCAAAACACATGGCTGAAGATCTGTTCGCCTGAAATGAGGTAAAAAAATGAAAATAAAACCCGGTGACATTGTCTTGTTCAATCCCTTTGGAATATCACCTCCTTACGAAGAAGTTGGTGAGATACTCGCAGTAGAAGACGAAACAATCTACATAATGAGCAACCGAGAAGTTTACAGGAGATATTCAAAAAACATCCAGGTGTTGTGATCATTCCAACTGTTCCAATATTTTCTTGACCCTGTCTTTTCCTATTGCCATTATGAACGGTCCTGCCCTCGGACCGCTCTTCTTACCAATCAACACGGTGTACAAAATTTTGAAGAACCTCTTAACATCGTCGAGTTCTTTTCCTATTTGATATATCCTGTTTTGGAGGTCTTCCGCAGTCCAATCTTTATCGAGTTCATTTTTCAATCTTAAGAGGGCATCCCTTTCGTCGTCAGATATTTTCAGAGTCTTTGGTATCTTTTCGTTTAGCTTTATCCTGTACTGTTCAGGTGCATACCTCTTTGCCCATTCGCCAGCTCTCATTATCCTTTTCATTATCCTTTCTTTATCTTCATCAGACAAATCACCTTTCACGTGGCCAGTGCTTCTCAAGAGTTCTATGGATCTCTCCAAAAAGTTCTCCGGTCTTGAGATCTGAGCTATCAGTGACGCGAAGGAGAACGGGATCTGGACGGGTAGTTTCTCTGGAATCTTTCCCACTTCGACCATTTCATAAAGACGCTTAAGATGTTCCAGCTCCTTCTCGTTTTCAACTTTCTCAACTTCAAAATAAATTCTCTGTAACCTGTCGTACTCATCGACGTACTCCGGTATTTTCTCGTATGAGAAATCTCTAACTTTTCTAAGTCTTTTCAGGAATATTAGCCTCAAAACTTGTGGAGGTGCAAATTTTGACCATTCCCACGTACAAACAACATTCCCCCTTGACGCAGACATCTTCTCTCCATTGATGGTGAGGTATTCATAAGGTTGTAGGGGATTCTCCGATGGATGGGGTTCTGGCCAATCCAAAATTTTTTCTGATATTTCCCCAGCAGTCCAGAACGATCCTGTTGGCATGAAATGTTCTTTTCCCGCACCTTCAAAGGCAATCTTCCAAGCGGCCCACTCCACGGCCCACTCAGCACGCCACAACAGCTTTCCATTCTTGAATTTACTCTCGCCTTCATATCCACAACCCTTTACCTTTGTATAGGCTTTCTTCCCATACTCTTTGAATTCATAATCCTTGCACACGTACTTCACACCGGTCTCTGTGACCTCGGTAACTTGAGTAGTTATAATTTTTCCACAGTTCGCACAAACAGGCTTCCAAGGACTCCAGTTCTCCGGAAGTGGTTTTTCTCTGGACTTGTTCCATATTTCCTTAACGAGATCCAGATTCTTCATTATCTTTTTTATGTAGGGTAAGAACTCACCCGACCTGTAAGCTTCGGACGTCCTCTTGAAAACCAAATTGACACCGAAGTCTTCCTTCAAGCTCTTGACGAATAGATTGGAAAAGTGTTCTGTGTAACTGCCACAACATCCTTCTGGACAGGGAATATCCGCTACCGGCATACCGAGATATTTTTCAAAATCCTTTGGGATTCCGGCAGGAACCTTTCTGAAAGGGTCCATATCCTCTGCTACCCAATATATGGTAACTTTCTTCCCGAGATCCTTCAATGCCCTGTACAGTGCATCGTGTCTTATGACGTCTGAAGCGTTTCCTATGTGGGGTATTCCCGATATCGAGGTTGAACTCTTTATGAAGAAATGATTCATCTTCGGTACTTCTTTGTCTATGTAATTGTACTTCTTCCTGTTTATGATTTCTTTTGCCAGTACATCCGCCCAGTAAACAGACATATTTTAACTATTTAAATGACGAATTTATAAATCTTTGACATGGATTGGTACTCGATCTCGTTCATTGTTTTTATGATTGTTGTAGCTACGATGATATTCAAGAACAGGAAAAAAGTAACGGTCAAATATTACGTGTTCTACCGGTACGACACCAAAAGAGGCAAAAAGCTCATAGATAGGATAGCTAAGTTGTCTCCCAGGTTTTGGAAAGCATTCGGTTCAATAGGCGTCTTTGTAGGGATTATTGCGATGATCCTTGGATTTGATATGATAACCAAGTCTTTCATAAAATACATAATATCTCCAAAATCTTTTGTTCCCTCCATAAGCATTGTCATACCAGTTCCGTTCGAAAATTTGACGTATGCTCCTGGAATTCTCGGAGTTCCCTTCTGGTATTGGATAATATCCGTTGCCATATTGATATTTTTTCATGAGGGAATGCATGGAATTCTTGCCAGGGCCGAGAAAATAAGAATAAAGACACTCGGTCTAATACTACTCGCGGTCATACCCGGGGCGTTCGTTGAACCGGACGAAAAGCAATTGAAGAAAGCCAACTGGAAGGCAAAGTTGAGAAT
>JAGHBM010000044.1 GCA_021160955.1 Candidatus Aenigmatarchaeota archaeon | reverse complement strand
ATGCGTTCAACAACCCACCAGAGGAATGCAACACACAACTCAGCACGAAATCAGAGAGTCCAGGTTTCGGTCCAGTTGGAGGAGGAAGCGGTTCGAATTCGAGTGGCGGTTGCGCAAGTTAGAGAAATTTTTTGTTACCATATTATTTCAAAATCAGATAATTTCTTCGTTGTGTTCTTTTCTTCTATCACATCCAACCTTTCAACCCTTGCCATCGGAGGACCGACCTTACACCACTCTATAAATTTTTTAAGGTTGACATCGGGACCTTCGGCAAGAATCTCTACAGAGCCATCTTCTTTGTTCCTCACCCAACCCTTTATGTTCAACGAGTCTGCAATTTTTTTGGTGTTGTGCCTATAGAAAACTCCCTGGACTTTTCCATGAACGTATATTCTAATTCTTTTCATCATCAGCAAGTGTTTCAAAATAGAAATCATTCAATCAGTACGGCATTCACCACTCCATCTTGAGATGGTCTTGAAGTCACCTTTGCCCTGCCTTTTTCAGTTTCTATTATCGATCCCTTCGTGATTATATTTCTCCTTACATAGTGGGGATTTGCAGGATTCTCAACCACGTTCTTTATTTTCACCAAGAATGATTTGTTGGTTTTCGGATCTATGACATTTGCTTTGTTCGTTGAGAGAAGTCTGACTTTCTTACCTCCCCCTCTGGTTCTTATTATTTTTTTCTTTTCTTTTTCATCGAGTACAAGATCAAGTCTTTCTCTACCCATTTCATATTTCTTTTTCTTCCTATGTTTTTTAAGTATTCCACCAGTTGGTTTTCTTCTGCTTCTTCCTTGAGTGATCATATTTACTCACCACAATAATTTTGAGTTTTTATTTTAAATACTTTTTTGTTTTTTTGTCGTAAATCTTTAAATATATAGAATCTAATAAAAGATTATGTCTCAGGAAACCAGACCATTGGATGCATTGAATCAGTCAAAAGGTAAAAGAGTAATTGTGAAGTTAAGATCTCATGGAGGAAAAAATGAAGAGGGTGAGATGATAGGGATCTTAAAGGCGTTTGATCTCCACCTGAATTTGTGGCTAGAAGATGCAGAGCTCGTAGTGGGAGACAGTAAGACAAAACTCGGTACAGTCGTGCTACGTGGAGACAACATACTCTTTATCTCACCTGAATGAGTTCTCCAATTAAAAATTTAAAAATAAAAATGGCATAGACTAAAGTATTTAAGTATTGAGTAGTTTAATATAGATAAAATGGAGGGATTTCATGACGAAGGGTACGCCATCTTTTGGAAAACATCAGAGAACTACCCACATAAGATGTAGAAGGTGCGGTAAATATGCCTACAATAAGAAAAAAGGATATTGTGCTGCGTGTGGTTATGGTAAGTCATCTAAGATAAACAAAGAAAAATGGAGGAACAAGGACATAAGAGGTAACAGAAGGAAGTGATTTTTATGGGAGATGTTGCAATTTCTATCACCGTCGTTCCAAATGGACCTGAAGTAAATTTGGACGAACTAAAAGAGAAAATAAAAGATGTCGTTGATGTAAAGGATATAAAAGAAGAGCCGATAGGGTTTGGATTGAAAAACATTAAGATATTAATAGTAAGACCAGATTCCGAGGGTCAGGGCACAGATGACATTGAAGAGAAGTTGTCCGGATTGGAAGGGGTTAGTTCTGTCAGGGTTGAAGACGTAACGTTGATTTGAAGTTTTGTTTTGTTCTCTTCAACCGAGAAAAACTCAATAAAAATTTGTCAATTCTAATTATTAAATATTGCATCTCTCAAAAATGTTTTTTCAACTACAGAAAAATTTAAAAAATACAGAATCCAATTTAGGAGAGGCGTCTTCTAACACCCCTTCCTGGAGGGGTTGTATGAAAAACATCGAAGAGATTCTTCCCGTTATGGTGAATGCTGCATTGCTGAGAGGCGCAAGAAAGTACTTTGAAGAAAATGGATACACAGAAATACTACCACCACACATAACCAAAGCAACTGGATCTTGCGAGAATATGGACACATTGTTCGAGTTAGATTACTTTGGAAAGAATGCATATCTAAGTCAGACATCGCAGTTGTATCTGGAAGCGTTTGTGCCTGAACTGAAAAAGGTTTACTCGGTGGGACCAAGTTTTAGGGCAGAACCAAGAGCTGATGGGAGACACTTGACAGAATTTACACTGGTTGAGCTGGAATTTGACAAAGGGTTTAATGAACTGCTTTCGGAGATAGAAAATGTCATCATATCAATGGTTGATGAAGTAATCCATGACGAGAGCATAGACATAAACAAAAACAGATTGAAATTGAAAAAACCTTTTAAGAGAATAACTTACACGAGAGCAGTCGATGAGTTGAAGGAATTTGGTGTGAAGTGGGGCGACGATCTTAAAAGTATACACGAGAAATATTTGGTGGAAAAACATGGTGGACCAATTTTCATAACGCACTTTCCACGTGAGATAAAATTCTTCAACATGAAAGTGAACGAAGACGATCCGAGAATAGTGAACAGCGCAGACTTGATACTTCCGTACAGTGGAGAGGCAGTTGGTGCAGCTGAAAGAGAATATAAGGTTGAATTGGTTGTAGAAAGGATAAAAGAATCTCAGATGTATAAACAGCTGAAGAAAAGAGGGGGAAGTATAAAAGACTTCGAATGGTATCTAAATAGACTTGAAGAGGGAAGTGTTCCACACTCAGGGTGTGGCATAGGTCTCTCAAGGGTTTCTCAGTTCGTTATGGGATATGATGACATAAGAAAATCAGTTGCATTTCCATTAAATTCAGAAACGATATACTGAGAATCAGATACAAAAGAATTGGCGGGCCCAGAGGGATTCTCACCCTATGGAGGGACACCAAGGTTTCCCTCCTTATGGGAATATTCTCCCTTCCTTTTAAAATTGGCAAACCGAAGGTTTGCAAGTTTTGTGAAGTACAAGACCTTCTTTTTGGTTGGGTTTTGCGGGACCCAACCTATATTTACAAAGGATCTGTTTCGAACCCCCGACAACTCGGTTTTACTCATTGCAAAAGCTCGTCCGGCTCTTTGCAATAAAGAGCCGAGTGCTCTACCAGGCTGAGCTATGGGCCCATATATTTATGACTTTTTATAATTTTTGAAGGATCAGGTATATATTTTTTTAAAAGGATCATTATCTTATTTCAAGCGACTGTATATCTGAATTTCTTCTCAGAAGTTCTCTTATCTTCTTTATATTCTCCCCGTTCCTTCCGATTATCTTACCTTTATCTTTTGCACTAACGGTGATATATATTTTTTTGTTCTTTATCTCGAGGGAATTATTTTCAGGTATTAAGTTGTTCACAAACTTTTCATTGTTTTCGTTGTATTCGAAGACCTTTACTTGCCTTTTTAATTTTTCCCTTAAGATTTTTATGTTTTTCCCATTTTTTCCGATAGCCTTTCCCGCATATCCTTCATCTACCAAGAAATATACTGAGTTTTCATCAAATATACAATCTCTCACACTCACGTTGGTAATCCTTTCAAAGAGGTTTATAAATCCAATTGTTTCCATGTCGAATTCTTTCTTTGACATTGTTCACTCCCTTTCCTTAAGTACAGTTATTACTGATATGTTAAATGGTTTTCCGCATGTCTGACCGAGTTCTTTTGAATTTCCAGCAAATATTTTTGGTGTAACATCTTTTAGTTCATTCAAAAGATCTTTTCTATTACTTGCTACTATGATCAATTCAGCTCTTCCTTCCTTTAAACTTTTTCTCATCTGTTTTGCTCCATAAAATACTTTTTTATTTTTTATGAGATCTTTAACTTCTTTTTCGTTGATGACATTGTCCTTCATTTTTTAGACCTCTTCTTAGTTTTGTAAACTAATTCGCACATGTTTGTTCCTATTGGTGCTACTTGATTGACTATAACGTTTTCTATTATTGAATCAAGCCTGTCTTTCTCACCTCTTATGGCGGCTTCAGTTAAGTGTTTTACAGTTGTTTCAAAGTTTGCTCTGGCAAGGACTGATCTTTTCTCCCCGGAGACGCCGTACCTTCCTATAGGTTTTATTGTTCCATCGCAGGTCATTATATCTCCAACGAGAATCAGATGTCGAATGTCAACATCAAGACTCTGGTCTGCCAAAGTTTTGGATAGCTCGTTTATTATGGCATTTCTTGCAGCTTCTATCCCGAGCACCTTCTCAACTTCTCTAATGTCGTTTGAGAATACTCTCGTTGGATCAACCTCTTTTATCTTAAGAACTTTTCTTAGGTTAGAACCAAGAGTTGTTACAATCCATTCATCATCTTTTTTCATGACTATTACATAACTTATGTCTTTTATGCCGGCGATTGTTATATCAAAAACTTTAAGCTTCATCCTTCTAAGGTCTCTTATTGTGACGTCTTTTTGGGAGGTTAATTTAATTATATCGTCTTCCATCTCGAGTTTATAATTCTTAACATATTTTTTTAATATATTGAGAAGTGATTCTTTGTCAAGGTTCAACTCGTTCAGAATCTCGAAGTTTATCTTGAATTCTATTGCAGAGTTCACTAAGTCTATGACATCTTCTATGACAACATCTTTGAATTTGGTTTCTTTTATTTTTCTTGCCACCCTTCTTGCATTTTCTTTGTCGTTATATTCCCTCTTTAATCTTATCTCCATAATTGGCGTCGATGGTTCTCTTCTAGCATCTACTATTTCTATGAGTCTTGGTAAACCTAATGATACCTGTTTTGCTACTGCACCTGCTGCGTGATAGGTTCTCATAGTCATCTGAGTTGCTGGTTCTGATATTGATTGCGCACCGACTATTCCAATCGCTTCACCTGGTTCATATGAAATTTTCTTGTAAAGTTCAAGGACTCTTTCTTTTATTCTCTTCTTCTGAGCTTCCGTTGGCTTGTATTTCTCAAAATTTTCTTCTACAGATTCCCTTATTTTCAGGGGAAGGTCTTCATATGTAAATGTCGTTTCCTTCATAAAATCACTTCGAAATTTCCTCTTTGACTATTCTTTCAACATTTATCGAACCCCACTCACTCTTTGCGGGGTCTATCCCATCTTCACCAGACACAAATTGTATTATCATTCCACTATCGTCTCTAACTGTGCCATCATATTCAACTCTTAGGTCTTGGAGCGCGTTAACTAATCTTCTTTCCATATATCCTGATTTTCTCGTTCTGAGTGATTTATCCATTAAACCTTCTCTACCGTTCATGGCATCGAAGAAAAATTCAAACGGACTCAATCCATCCTTGAAAGATGAAGGAACAAATCCGTGTGCACGTGGGGATAGTTCTCCCTTTCTGAAGTGAGGAAGTGTTCTTTGCTTATATCCTCTCTGTATTCTCTTACCTTGGATGGTTTGCTGGCCAATGCAACCTGCAAGCTGTGTTAGGTTCAACAGACTTCCTCTTGCACCAGATCTTGCCATTATCACTGCGCCGTTTTCACCAAGAGATTCCGATATAGCTTCGGATGCATCTTCAACAACTTTCCTCAAAGTTCTCATTATGTGAGTCTCCAAACTTTCCTTCAAGGTTTGACCTGGGAATTGTTCTATATCACCTTTCCTAAATTTCTTTATGAGTTCCATTGCCTCTTTTTCTGCAGCCTCGATACTCTTTTCTATTTTTCTCTTTGCACTTTTTGGAACGTCCACATCGGATAGACCTATCGTGAAGCCATGTCTGCTTATGAAATCAACACCGAGCCTTGAGACGTTGTCCAAAAATTCTCTCGCTTTCTCGGGACCATATTTCTTCTCTATAACATCTATGAGTATTCCCTTCTCCCTTCCAATTGCCTTTGCATCTATTACACCAGTCTTCAACTTTCCGTTTTCTATCTTTACGTATAGATCATATTTACATTTCTCTTTGTCACATTTTTCGCAATTTATGCAGGCGTTACTCTTAAATTCTACGTTTAGATCATCTGGAAGCAAGTAACTGAACAATTCCTTTCCCGTGATGTAGTCCTTTTCTATCTTCTTCTCTATGCCTATGTTTTGTAGCAGTTGCACCGCATCCTCTCTGCTGAGTACGGTCTCTTTTTTAGTTAAGAGATAATTTCCAGATATCTGGTCTTGAATACATCCAACGAGAGGACCTCCGAATCTTGGGCTTCTTATGTTTCTCTCAACCAACATCAACTCCTCGGCTTCAGTTTGTGCTTCTTCGGTCTGTGGTATGTGGAGGTTCATTTCGTCGCCGTCGAAATCAGCGTTGTATGGAGCACAAACACACGGATTAAGCGTAAATGTTTTCCATGGGGTTATCCTGACCTTGTGAGACATCATACTTACCCTGTGAAGTGACGGTTGTCTGTTGAATACCGATATATCACCATTCATGAGATGTCTCTCAACCGTGTATCCGGGTTCCACTTCTTCCAGAATTTCATCTTTGTTCTCTTCAGTTATTTTCTTTTTCCTTCCATCGGGTCTTATTATGTAGTTTGCACCTTCCAATTCATTTGGACCATTCCTTATCAATGACTTTATGAATGATAAGTTCCTTTCAGTTACCTTAACAGGCACGGTTAATTCCTTTGCGACAACTTCAGGAACACCAACTTCATTTATGCTTATCTTTGGATCAGGTGATATTACAGTTCTTGAAGAAAAGTTTACCCTCTTTCCAGAGAGATTGCTTCTGAATCTACCTTCTTTACCTTTCAATCTCTGTGCAAGTGTTCTCAATGCACGACCACTTCTATGTCTCGATTGAGGTATTCCAGATATGTTATTATCAAAGTACGTGGAAACGTGATATTGGAGAAGTTCCCAAAGGTCATCTATTATGAAGTCTGGTGCACCGATCATGATGTTGTCCCTGAGCCTTTGGTTTATTTTCACTATGTCAACGAGTTTGTGGGTTAGATCGTCTTCCGATCTTTCACCAGTTTCCAACGTGATTGATGGTCTAACTGTAACTGGTGGAATTGGTAGAAGGGTGATTATTAGCCATTCGGGACGACCACCATTGAGTCCAAGCATCTTGAGATCTTCATCTGGAATTTTTTCCAGCCATTCCCTTATCTCGAGGGGAGTTAATTTTTTGCCATCCGCTGTAAACGTGTATGGTTTGTTGAGTTTTATTTTTCTCTGTTTTGCTCCACAGTGTGGACATTTTTTCTTTTTGGCCAAGTAGAGATCATAAAGTGGGTTCATGATATCTTTCAGTTCTTCTTTATCCACCAAAACTCTACCGCACTTCTCACATGTTGATCTCAATAACTTGTAAATAGTATCGACAAATCTCACGTGAATGACCGGCCTTGCCAGTTCCATGTATCCGAAGTGTCCAAAACACGTACCAACTCCACCGCCACAAACTCTGCATCTCATACCTGGGTCTATGACACCGAGCCTACTGTCCATTACTCCATTCTCTATGGGATACCCATCTCTATCGTAGAGATCATATCTCGTTATCTCGACAGTTGCCATTTTCTTTATTTCTGCTGGTGACAGTATCCCAAAGTCGATTTCAGTTATTTTGTTCTCCATTTTCAGCACCTATTTCTCTCCTACCCTTATTCTTGGGAATATCATCATTGATTTCAGTTCATCTATCAGTAATTTAAATGCATAACTCATCTTTACATTTACCAATTTACTCTTCTTGCACATAGGACATACGGTTTTGTTTTTCTTCCAGTCATAGTATCCTATCGATCCACATTTAGTACATACTGGAACTTCAACCTCGTCCGACGAGAATCTTTCCTTCAAGAGAATTGGTGCACCATGAGCCAATAGGCAGTCTTTTTCCATTTCCCCAAGCCTTAAACCACCTTCGTTTGCCTTTCCTTCAGTAGGCTGTTTAGTCAAAAGGGCCACAGGCCCTCTTGATCTGGCGTGAATCTTGTTTGCCACCATGTGCTCTAATTTCTGATAATATATCATACCTATGAAGATCTCAACTTCCATCTTTTTTCCTGTAATACCGTTGTACAGAACCTCTTTCCCATCGCTACGGAATCCCAATTTAAGTAACTGTTTTCTTAAGTCATGTTCCTTTTCACCGTTAAACATCGTACCGTTGGCTTTCTTACCCCGGAGGGCAGCTACCTTTCCACCCAACATTTCGAGTAATTGTCCAACAGTTAGCCTTGATGGAATTGAATGTGGATTCATGATAACATCTGGAACAATACCATCTTCCGTGAATGGCATATCTTCTTCTGGTATTATCAATCCAATCACTCCCTTCTGTCCATGCCTTGATGCAAATTTATCCCCGAGTTCTGGTATTCTGAGATCTCTAACGGTTACCTTAACGAGTCTATTTCCATCCTGATTCTCCGTAATTATAACCTTGTCAACTATTCCTTTTTCGCCGTGTCTCAATACGGTCGATGTTTCCCTTCTGTTTTGAATACTCGACAAGAATTCGTCCCTTCCCAAGAATCTCAACGGGGAAGTTTTACCGACTAACACGTCTCCGCTCGATACGGGAGTTTCAACTGCAATTATTCCATCCTCTTCCAGATTTGCATATGCTTTTTCACTCCTGTAGCCTCTCACATCTTTTTCAGGTATCTTGATCTCATCCACCTGTCCACCACCATATCTGGTTTCTTCAGTGGTGTACGTTCTGAAGAAGAATGATCTGCCCAATCCTCTTTCTATACTTCCCTTGTTGAATATTATAGCATCTTCCATATTGTATCCTTCATAACACAAGAGTGCTATTACGACGTTTTGTCCGGACGGATGTTTGTCCAGGTTAAATATATCAAACGTGTCAGAAGTTATGAGTGGAACTTGTGGATATAGTAGCATGTTAGATTTTGTGTCGGTTCTCACCAGGAAGTTTGATAGATAAAATCCAAGGCTCTGTCCTATCATCTTTGCTCCATAATTTACTCTGTCACCTCTATCATATTCACCGTAGGGTATCAAAGATGAGGACAGACCGAAAATTATCAATGGATTTATTTCCAAGTGAGTATGATGTTTCGTAACATCTTCAGGTCGAAGTGCGATGTAACTGTTCTCTTCCTCGTCTGGATCCAGATATTCTATAACACCTTCAGCAATGAGATCATCAAACGTTATTTTACCACTTTTAAGGTCTTCTATGTGTTTGTTCTTTAGTTTTGGTCTTCCATTCTCTACTACGATGAGTGGTCTTCTCAGTCTTCCACCATCTGTATTTATCAGAATCTCATCAGAAACTTCATCGTAATAAACATTAACTTCGTTGGGTAACTTTCCACTTCTCCTAAGTTCTCTTATTTCATTAACAAGTCCCTCAGGATTCCTTGTTTCTCCCATATATGCCCAATTAAAAAATACCGAGGTCATCTCACTCTCACCTTTTTCTCCAAAAATTCAATTATTTTTTTGTTCTTTTCTGGACTCAGTCCAGTAGTTATCTCCGCCATCATTGCAAGATATTTTCTTAGACCTATCGTTGGACCCTCTGGGGTTTCAGATGGGTCTAGTCTACCCCAATGTGTTGCATGTAGTTCTCTTGCTTTGAAGTGTTCTTGAGTTGTGGATAATGGAGATAGTACATTTCTAAGGTGTGCAAGAGAACGGGTGAAGTTAGTTCTTTCCAACCTCTGGCTGACACCAGTTCTTCCTCCAACCCAAAGTCCGGTCGCCAATGCTGAGTTTATTTGGCTTGTCAAGACATTACTCTCGACGACGGTTGAAACCGAAGGTATTTTCCCTCTCTTGGCTATTTTTTGATAATTATAATTGATTCTTTCAATGAGTCCCCATTTACCCAAAAGTATGCTCCTTATCAAAATTTCCAATAGATCTCCAGAAGTTTTCAACCTCTTGTTACTGTAATGGTCAATATCATCTTCCTCTATGTCTCCATGTGCAAGCATCATCAACTTCAGGATAATTCTTGACAAGTATTTGGCCTTTCTTATCCTGTCTTCTGGACTTTGTCCTATGTGTGGTAGAAGATACTTGTCTATTATCTGCTGTGCTCTTTCCTTTCTATATTCTTTTTGATACACCTTCATCTTTCTTCCTATGTATTCCAATGCCTCTTCTGTATTGGTCACATCTGCCTCGTAAAGGTTTACGTAGACCTCTTCGTTGTATTTTTCAGGAGCACCAATTGCATCTATTATATCTTTGTCGCTATCAAGACCTAATGCCCTTAAGAGAACTGAAACTGGGAACTTCCTTAAGCTTGCAAATGATATATTCCATACACCGTCACTTCTTCTTGTTATCAGATGCTTTTGTCCCCATCCTCTTCTTTCACTGGTGATCCTGGCTTGTGCCTCGGATCCTTTCATCTCAACTATCACTTTGTTCGGTGCGATCTCCTCTATCAATGTGAGGACCCTTTCAGTTCCATTTATTATGAAATAGCCTCCCGGATCGTCCGGATCTTCGTTGGCAGCTATTAATTCTTCTCTACTCATTTTCGATAAAGGACAAAGAGAACTCTTTACCATAACCGGAAGTTCACCTATTTTTACTTCGGTGGTCTCTTGTTCATTCTCACCAATTACAGGAGTCATCTCAAGAAATAGTGGTGCAGCATAAGTCAAGTCTCTCAATCTAGCTTCCATCGGTAGGATTTCTCTTATGGAACCATCGGCCTCTTTTATGCTGGGTTTACCTATTCTAATTTTGCCGAGTTTAACCTTGAAATCTCTGAGTCTATCACTCTGTGGGTTTATTTCCTTTATTTCATCGAATATCTTCTGGAGTCTGTTCTCTACAAAATCGTTATAGCTATCTATTTGATACTTTATCAATCCCCTATTCTCCACAAAATCTTTTAGCAATAATTTAAAGGCTTCCATTTGGGCACCCACAATATAATCATTTTTTTATTACAATTCTATAATAAATACTTTTTCCTGCAACTGGACTGTCTCTGGTTATCTTTATTACGTCGCCAACTTTTGCTCCAATTTCTTTGACAACAGGATCGGATTCTAATATCTTTGGCAGTTGTTTTTCAGATATGTTTAAGGTCTTGAGAAGTTTTTGCTTTTCATCTTCGGAGAGAATTTCATGTTGAGGAACCAACACGTGGTCAGTGACTTTAAATTCAACCATTTTAACACCTTGTATTTTCACATTTTTAAAGTTTTTTATTCTTTTGGATTGGCGGGCCCAGAGGGACTCTCACCGAACCGCAAGGGGGCAAGCCCCCTTCAGTTCTAGGGAATTCCTGATTCCCCCAATTTTTGGTTGGGATAAACGAACCCAACAATGTAT
>JAGHBM010000074.1 GCA_021160955.1 Candidatus Aenigmatarchaeota archaeon | reverse complement strand
TTATGAGTCCATACTTGAGATCTTCATAACAAATCAGCGCGCCAATTAGCAAGGCAAGTACGAAATACAGTGATAGCATAAGAATATTAGTGTGAAAATATATTTTATATTCATGACTGATTATCCATTCACCTTCAAGTGCAACAACAACTGTATAACATGTATAAACAATACCGAGATTGTCTCAAAAAGAAGAGATCCTCCAGTAGATGAAATAAAAAGAGTCATAGACAGAATAGATCCACGAGTTGATTATTTTGGTGTGGGTGGGGGAGAGCCGACTCTGAGTGAACACTTCTTCGATCTTTTGAGATATGCCAGGAAAAAACATCCAAATCTTTACATATTCATTACGACGAACGGTAGAATGTTTCATTATGAAGAATTTGCCAAGAAGCTGGCCGATCTGCAATTGGGTAATTTTTTGGTTGCAGTTGCACTTTACGGGCATACCCCCGAACTCCACGATTTCATAACAAGAGTTAGAGGTAGTTTTGAACAAACAATAAGTGGAATTGAAAATTTGTTGAAACACAAAATTCCAGTTGAGATAAGGGTAATAATAAATAGGTTCAACTACAAACATTTGCCGGAAATAGCTATGTTAGTTTCAAAGAGATTTCCAAAGATAAAGAGGTTTGTTTTTGTCAATATGAAATACACTGGAAATGCATTCATAAATCGAGAAAAGGTTTTCGTCAGAATCTCAGAGGTAGTTCCATATGCCTTGGAAGGTGTTAAAATACTCAAAGGAGTTGGAATAAATACGAGATTGTATCATTTCCCACTGTGTATACTCCCGGAAGAGTATAGGGAAATCGCTAAAGGTGTAACCAAAGCGGAGGAAGAAGAGCTGACATTCGTAAAGGCATGTGAGGAGTGTAAACTCAGAGACCAATGCCCAAGAATATGGAAAACCTATGTGGCCCTCTTTGGAGAGGAGGAATTTAAACCAATAAGGTGATATAGACGCAGAAAAAGTTAACTTTGTTATTACACTACAACTGCAACAACAACTGCAGGTTTTGCTACTGTGCCAACAAGAAGGGAATGGGTTACCTTACAACAGAAGAGGCGAAGAGAGAACTGGAAAAAGGATTGGAACGAGGATGTACATTTGTTGACTTCAACGGAGGGGAACCTACTATCAGAAAAGATCTTGTTGAATTGATAAGGTATGCCAAGAGTATAGGATATGAGACAGTTGCCATAACTTCGAATGGAAGGATGTTATCGTACAAGTCTTACGCAAAAAAGTTAATTGATGCGGGCCTAAATCATGCCATCTTGTCGATCCACGGTCACAATGCAGAAGTACATGACTTTTTAACAAGAGTGAAGGGATCGTTTGATCAAGTCACGAAAGGACTAAAAAACCTCAAGGAAATGAACCCCAATATTTACATATGTACCAATACAACGATAACGAAATACAATTACATGTATCTTCCACAGATAGCCGAGAACAACATAAAACTCGGTACCGATGCATGTGAGTTCATATTTGTCCATCCTAGAGGAAATGCCCTCATAAATTTCGAGGAAGTTGTTCCAACTCTCACCGAAGTCAAACCCTTCATACCTAAAACAATAGAGATCGGAAAAAAATATGGTATAAAACATTTTGATTTTAGATATTTTCCGTTGTGTTATGTCCCTCCACAAAGCCTATCCGAATTGAAGGCTCTTAATCATTTGAGAGAGCAGCATGTGGGACCAGAGTTTCAAGATTTAAATGTTGAAGATGGAAGAAAATATATTGGAAGGGTTAAAGGTCCCCAATGTAAAAAATGCAAATACTACGATATTTGTGAGGGAATATTCAAAGAATATGCTGAAAGAAGAGGATTCGATGAGCTAACTCCGGTGCTTGAATGAGAAAAATTAAAGATATATATCCTTGGGTTTTATGGGGAGTGATAGCACTAGTTATATTTTTTTATATTTTTTTATATTTACAGGGAGATTCGAATCTATTCATAAACTATGGATCTGAAAACATATCGTGCCCAATAGAGTATGGAAAGATGGAGTGTGTTAACGGTAGTCCAGTTGTGGGATTCTACAACCCAAATAAATTAGATTTGAAGAAAATATCTCTTATAGTTCCAAGTGGCAATGGCGTTGATATATATCATGTAATAGATCCGTTGAAGAGCAATAAAACAGAAATGCTTGTCATATTCAATTCAAACTGTTCATTGAGACAAGAGGATATAGAGTTGAAGTGGTGTTGTGAAAATTGCTATTCGACATATATGAAGGATCCGAGTGAAGATATAAAAGTGGGTGAGAATGAAAAAGGTTGAACTCGTGGTGGTTGTATTTTTACTTTTGATATCAGTTATAATCTTTCATAAGACGAGTTATAATTATGAGGTCTCGAGCATGGACGAAAGTGTTTGCCCTGTTGAATATGGTGAGATTAAGTGTGTCCATGGGCAAGAGATAATCCCGTTCTTCAATCCCAATAACGAAAGTGTTAGAATAGTTTATTTGGAGTTTTATCAACCATGCGAAACCAAAATTTATTATCTCAACAAGACAATTCATCCAAACAGCACATACTATGGTACATTTGATGAGTGTGAACAACCCAAGACCATTAAGATGTTCTGGATTTGTGAAAATAGAAGTTATCTCATATCTTTGGATTTGAATAAGGCAAAAGAATTTGTAGTTTCGGAATTAGAAAGGGCAACAAATGTTTCTTTATATGTTGAACCAGTGTCCTTTACTGGTTCAACCGATAGTGGAGGACATATTATATTTAGGTGTTTAGTTTCATCATCAAATTATCCAGAGAATGTCTCTTTATGGATAGGTAAATGCAAAAACAAGACAGTTGGATGTACAAATTCAAGAGACTACGAGTGGTTATTGAATCCTGTGAAAATGATATATAATGAGACATCTGGTTATTACGAATATGAGTGGGTGATCAATGCTTCTAAGGGAGATATAATCGGATCGACGTGCTTGGCTAAGGATATAGTTGGAAGAGTTTCTAATTGGGGTGATTCGTTTCCTTTGTTCACCGTATCAAAAGAGACGTATCCGGAGCATCCGAGGATAGAGGACTGTGAGAAATTGAAGACAGGAGTCCAGAATTTTTGCTATGCCGATGTAGCCGAGATTACGGGAGAGAAGTCTTACTGTGAAAAGATATGGGATCCGGAAATAAAATCATTTTGCATTGCCAGATTAGACTTGAATGAGGAGGGGTGTAAGTATATAAAGGATAAAGGACTAAAGGATGAGTGTTTATTTTCAATAAATTTGAAAAAGAAGTGGATGGGGTTAAAGTAATGGTGTCTTGTCGAAACTTTTAGAAAAAGTTTCATCAAAAAGGAGAAAAGATTGAAAAAGATTAGGTGTCTTGTCTATGGGAAGAAGGATGGATCTCAAAGTTGGGTTTAAGTGTAACAACAACTGTATTTTTTGTGCTCAAGCCCACAAAAGAAAATTTGGTGACAGAACCACTGAGGAGTTAAAGGAATCTTTAAAGAAGGGAATAGAAGATGGTTATGATGAAGTCGTGTTTACCGGCGGAGAGCCTACGGTTAGAGGAGATATAGTTGAGTTGGTTAAGTATGCAAGTGATTTGGGTTATGAGCTCATACAGATACAGACAAATGGAAGAATGCTTTCATATATGAGTTTTGCAAAAAAGTTAGTTGAAGCGGGGGCTACCGAGTTTTCACCATCCATTCATGGACATACATGGAAGATACACGATTCTCAAACAAGATGTGTCGGAAGTTTCCAACAAACCCTTCAAGCTATAAAGAATCTAGTTAAACTTGGTGTTCCAGTATTAACCAACAGCGTTGTAACTAAATTTAATTATAAATACCTCCCAGAATTGGTAGAGATGTTGATAAGCTTAAAAGTTGACCAATTTCAATTGGCATACGTTCATCCCGTTGGAAATGCATGGAAGTACTTCGATCTGGTTGTTCCAAAGATGACCGATGCTGCTCCTTATATAGTGAAGGCATTGGATATAGCTAAAGAAAATGGATATGGTCCGGGGAGAGCTATGGTGGAAGCGTTTCCTCCATGTATGATGAAAGGATATGAAAAGTTTTGTTCTGAGTTTTACATGCCCAGACATAACAGAGTTGTAGATCTTGACCAAGAAATTCCTGACTTTGAAAAATGGAGGAAGGAAAGCGGAAAAAAGAAATTTCCGCAATGTCTCAAATGTAAGTACAATTCAATATGCGAGGGCCCATGGAAGGAGTATCCGGAGAGGTTTGGCTCAGATGAATTCAAGCCGATAATACGATGATTCAATGACTTTTTTTATTTTTGAATATTCTACAAAACATTTGCATATGCTTACATCTAAAAAGTGAAATTCTATCCATTTATTTTATATATAAGAAATATTGTTTCATTTGGTCTTTTCACTTCATTCTCCAAGTACAGTTGGTTATTTTTCAACAATTTATTCAATTCTGCATTTATTCCATGGAACTTAGACAAAATGCTCTTTTGGAATACAATTCTTGTATTCTTGTCACTCTTTAAAATTTCTTTTTCAAGATTTGAAATTTTCTATAT
>JAGHBM010000008.1 GCA_021160955.1 Candidatus Aenigmatarchaeota archaeon | reverse complement strand
TATTGGAACAATATAGAATACCTAAGAGTCCAAGTGCCAGAGCCGTCATATCCATAGTTGCAGCGTTTTTAGCACTTCCTGCTGGGCCGATGATAGCACCATTTCTAACGAACATCGTCAAAAGCCTGATTGTCGTTGGTGTTGGCATTCTCGTAGCATTGATATTCGTCGAAATGCTTGGTTACAAGGTAGGTAAAAAAGAAAACATATTTGAAAAATATCCCGTTGGTTTCGGCATAATACTCATCATAATAGCCGTTTTAGTATTCATAGGATCGGGAGGGCTAAACCTTCTCAACATCAATATAAACATAAATGAAAATACTTTGAGTGCAATATTCTTCCTTATAATAATGGTTCTTGGTGTTTGGTGGATGACAGTCAAAGAAGGTGAGTAAAGATATTTATATATTGCGAAGCTAAAAATAAAGAGAGGGAAAGAGATGCCAGTACCATATGGATTTGAATCAATAACACAAAACTACTATTTTGTACTACTTTTACCTTGGTTACTTACATTTGCAATTGTATTTGGACTTCTGGGACACTATAAAATTCCCAAGAACAAATCTGCGAGATCCATAATATCAATAGTCATAGCATTCTTTACGATGCCATTTGCAGGACCTCTCGTGAAAATTATTGGAAGAATGGGAACTGGTCTTGTCTTATTCATAATGGGAATAATATTTCTCTTGATATTGTTCGAACTGACGGGAACAAAACATGTTGAATCCAGCAAGAAAGGGGGAGTTGACATATATCAAGGTGAACAAAAAATACTGGAGAAATACTACAAATCTTTTGCCTTAGTTGTAATAATAATAGCATTCCTGATATTCGTAGGATCAGGCGGTATGAGCATCATAGGAATAACGATACCAAATCTAAATTATCCCGTGCTGTTCTTCCTTGGAATAATGGTCTTGGTGATATTTTGGATGTTGGCATCTGAGGAGTAGGTGATAAAATGGTTTACACAAGTTATCCAACGGGTGTAGAACAGTTGTTCGGTACGGAGTTCTTTAGCTATGTCCTACCATGGTTGTTCATATTCGCAGTAGTTTATGGAATATTGAGCCATGTTGGAGAGAAAGGAGTGCCTCAGAGCAAACCTGCAAGAGGAATAATAGGAATCGTTCTTGCATTCATAATAACACCCAGTCTCTCAGGATGGGTCCCGGTTCTTATGGATATGACGGGAAGCTTCATAATAGTAATATCGGCCTTCCTTGTATTAATCATACTTTTAGAGACATTAGGAATAAAGAAGAAATACATTCAAGTAGTCGGAAAAGACGAAAAAGGAAATCCAAAAACAAAAATTGTTGAGAAATCCATATTTGAAGCATATGGAAAGTGGTTTGCGTTGCTCTTCATAATAATAGCTATTTTGATTTTCATAGGATCAGGAGCACCACAGGCTCTTGGATGGAACATACCATCAATAATATCGTACAACTATCCACTGATATTCTTTTTGATAGTGATATCGCTTATAATCTGGTGGATGTCATCTGAAGAATAAGCAAAAAAAATAAGAATATCTTTTACTCTTTCTTTTTCCATATTGTTCCTTGAGGAGTATCCTCTAGAATTATCCCATATTTTTCTTTAAGTCTCTCTCTTATTTCATCGGCCTTTTTGAAGTCCTTTATCTTTCTTAATTTCTCTCTTTCCTTTATCAAATTCAAAGCCTCTTCGGGAATTTCAATCTTTTTTCTTTCCAAGAGTTTGAGACCGAGAACACCATCCAGATCCTTTATTATGTTTATAACCTCTTCTTTGTTTTCCATCGAGAATCTATTTTCATCCATTGCCTTGTTCACTATATTTATTATTTTGAAGAAAGATCTCAATGCACTCGGAACATCGAGATCATCGTCCATGAACATTTCAAATTCTTCTTTTAGCTTGTTTACTTCATCGTATAGATCTTTGTTATACTCATCACTCACTTCGAAATTTTCTATCCTATCAACGAAGTCCAATATCCTCTCAACAGCCTTTTTTGCATCCTCTATCCCCTTCTCTGTGAAATTGAGTTCTCTTCTGTAATGTGTAGACATCAAGAAATACCTAATCGTTCTCCAACCGTATTTTTCTATAGCCTCCCTCGCGCGTATTATGTTTCCGAGGGACTTCGACATCTTCTCTCCATTTATGAGAACGAATTCACTGTGCATCCAGTAATTGACGAACTTCTTTCCCGTGGCTGCTTCAGCCTGTGCTATCTCATTCTCATGATGTGGAAATATCAAATCCTTTCCCCCACCATGAATGTCGAGAGGAAGTCCCAAATACTTAGAACTCATAGTCGAACATTCTATATGCCATCCGGGGAACCCTATTCCCCATGGGCTTTCCCATTTCATTGGATAATCTTTGGGACAAGGTATCCATAATGCAAAATCGCCTTTATTTTTCCTTTTTCCATGTTCTTCTCCCTTGAACTTCTTTCTCAGATCTTCTGGATTTTGCCTTGAGAGCTTTCCATAATCTTTGAATTTACTTATGTCAAAATAGACGAATCCATCACTGACGTATGCATAACCTTTATCAATTAGAGTCTTAACCACTTCAATCATATCCTGTATGTGTTGCGATGCCCTTGGCATAATTGTCGGTCTCTTTATGTTCAATGATTCGATATCTTTGAGGTACTCATCTATCATCAGGTCTACGAAATCAAAAACATTCATACCCATCTTGGAGGCTCCAACCATTATCTTATCTTCACCGACATCCGTGAGGTGTCCAACATCCGTTATGTTTTGAACGTATTTCACTTCGAATCCTTTGTATTCCAAGTACCTCCTGAGAACATCAAAAGTTAAAAACGTCCTAGCATTACCTATGTGAATCAGACCGTAGACTGTTGGACCACAGACATACATTCTAACCTTTCCTTCTTCTACTGGTTTGAAAACTTCTTTTTTTCTTGTCATCGTGTTGTACAACTTCATTTGCGAGACCTCCTATTTATCATAATCGTGTAGAATATTTCAAAAATTATGATGAAAAATAAACCCACATTCAGCACAAAGAATGGGATATCTTTTTTGAGAAACGAATAAACTGTAAGGACTATGATTCCCAGGAGCGTCACAAAACTAAATTTTAATTCTATCAAATCCTTTTTTGCTTTCAATTCATCTTTTATCCCTATCAGCCAAGCAATTAATATCAAAGCACTTCCGAGCAACCCTAACAAGAGCAACACATGATCACCAGAGACTTTTATGATTCTTTATAAATTAAAATTGGAGCGGGGACTGGGACTCTCACCCGAGGAAGGGGAAGTGTCCCCTTCCTAAGGGATTACCAACCCCTCTGATTTTTGGTTGGGTTGCCCACACTGGTCCAGACCATGGGACCCAACCAATGCTTCGTTCTTTCCCTTGAGGCTTTCTTTTGAAGAAAGGCTCATTCGAACCCAGGTCTTCCGCTCTGCAGGCGGATGCATGAGCCACTCTGCCATCCCCGCACTTATACATGAAATTCTATTTGGACATTTAAATAAATTTTGTTTTTTAGCAACCTCTTAACGCATAGACAGGATATGCATAGCCACCTTCAACTAATTTCAGTACAGTCTTATCGAGATTCTCTGAGCTTTTTTCGTTTTCAATTCTTTCTATTAACTTTTCATAACCAATCGGAAACCGATCTATTTCTATGTAAAGGAATGTCTCCCCACTACCTTCATCTATATGCTCCTTAAATGTCTCTTTCTTATAAGGATAGTATTTCATTTCCTCACCTCCTCTACCATTTTATATATTTTTATTCTTCCATCCTTTAGAGAAACAGTCTCTTTAATTAAATTAAGAGACCTGAGTTTAGAGATAGCAAACCTGAGAGTACGCGATGATAAAGATGTTTCCTCTAGAAGTTGTTTTTGAGTCTTTGGACCATTCTCAAGACTGCTCAGAACTAGTTTTGCACTCATTGGTAAAACAAAGTCGTTCACCCATTTCAGTTCACCTTCTATTAATTAAGATGTAACTACTATTTAAAGGTATATGACAGCGGCAATCAATTTTTTATTTGATTTTCATTTTAATATAGTTTTTGATGGAATCGAAAAAATATAAATATAATGAAGCCAAACTTTTAATGTGGTTCGCATGGAGGCAAAACCAACAATATTTTGGATTTTGGGATCTTTGTTGATATTGTTCGGTAGCATGATAGCTGGTCAAGCAAGGCCCGACGTACTCGGTGCATCGATGTCTTCGTTCGTCATATCGATAATCATAGCCTTTATATTAATATTGGTTGGAGGACTCATGTGGATAACTGTAGCAGGAGTTATAGAAAAATATTGAAAGCAATTTACAATCTCTTATTCC
>JAGHBM010000033.1 GCA_021160955.1 Candidatus Aenigmatarchaeota archaeon | reverse complement strand
GGGAATATCTTCTGTTGTTGTGACGGTAATCTTAATTTTGATAGTTGTCTCTCTTGGAGGGGGATTTGCTGCTTTTTCAATGAAGAACGTGAAAACTACTATAGAGTCAGAATCCAAGCAAGTGCAGTCTCTAACGGAGTCACTTTCCACGAGTGCTGTTATAGAGTCTGTATCTCCAGATGGTGGCAAGATATACATAAGAAATATGGGAACGGAGACCATATCTCCCTCAGACGTACATGTTTATGTTGATGATAAATTGGTTGATGTAGATCTTTCTCTCAGCGATACAATAAGCCCTGGACGGGCCGGAAAAATAGCTCTCGTGACACCAATTCCGAACGGAAGGCATAAAATAGACATTAGTTGTTTTGGTGGGGTAGATGAGATAGAAAAAACAATAACCAAGTCTGGATCTTCTACAACAACTTCTTCAACTACTACAACTTCCTCTACAACCTCGTCTACAACTACATCCACAACAACCACGATATTGGTTTCCAACGTTCAGTTAAAGATTAAACTCTACGGAGATTACGATCAATCATCTGAGTATTCTACAATATACGTAGATGGCAATTATATCGGAAGGGCATGTTCGGGACATTGCCACAGATGTTATTGGAGTGCAGGACTAACAAAGACGATAGATGTAAGCTCTTATTGTGCAGATGGTAAATTGGAAGTTAGGTTCAGTGATGCTTCTGGAGTCAATTGTTGTTGTAATGCAAGACATAAGGCCTGCATAAACGATGACTCACATTGTTGCGAAAATGATTGTAGCAGTAGACACTGTACAAATACTGTGACATTCAACTGTTCTGATTGGAGTTGTATTCCATGATTATTTTTTCTTGTATTTTTCGGTCAGAATTTTTCTTATTGTTTTCGCGAGTTTATCTCCAATACCTCTTACCTTTTTTAGATCATCTTCTTTAGCGGTAAAGATTCTTTCAGGAGTCTCAAAGTGATTCAACAATCTCTTTGCTATTTTCGTGTTGATTTTTGGAAGACCAGCTATCAAGAATTCTTGTTGCTCTCCAAGAGTTGGAGGTTTCTTTTCACCCCTTATAACTATGGATCTTTCTTCATCGCTCTGTTCTCTTCTTGCAATCCAATACAACATGTTTGCTGTGTCTTTTTCGTTTTCGGTCCACAGAATTGGAATCGAGTAGTCTATTGCAATAGATGTCAATGCTCCTCTCACTGCATTCGGATGCACGTTTCTTTCAGAAAAAAGTTTTCCACCTTCTATGATTAAGATCGGTTTTTCAAAATTTTTCTTTAAATTCACGAGTTGATTGAACAACCTTTGATCCAGAATTGATGATACAAAATCCTTTGAACTCTTCCTTTCGATGCAAACTCTATCCGAGAGTATATAATCTCCGACTTCCAGTTGCTTCGGTTTCACTATGCAATCCAGTCGAGCAAGTTCTCTGACCACCTTAGAGCTAAATTCTCTGTTGTCGGCAAATATAACAATTTTGTTATCTGGTTTGAGTATTTTCTGGGACGAAACCATAATAATAATACCTTTGTCATTTAAAAATAAGTTGAAGAATGTAAACCTAACTTGTTTCTTTGTGTGTTTTTATCTCGTTGACTTTCTTCATAACTTTTCCTATCTCATCAAGATCTTCATATATTTTTATTCCATCTTCCCATCTATATCCAGGTCTGAACTTGTATTGATTCTGTTTTTCTGAGACTATTACAGCTGCAACTAAAGTCATTTCTATATTTTTGTCAAGATGATCTAATATCTTCTTTAGTTCTTCGTCTTCCAACTCCCTAAAGTAAGAAAATTCTATGTAACTTTTCATGTTTTCGTCTACCCGAGAAATGAGAGTCCTCTTGATTTGATCTTCCAAGCTTCCATCTGCAAGCAAATACGATGGTTCCAATGAGTGTCTGATCTTGCCAAATTGCCAGATAACTTCTTTTGGCTTTGCATTTCTTTTTTCTAAATCTTCTAAAAATGGATTTAGATCTATATCTATGGTGTAGACCCGGATTTCACTGATCTCTGGGTTGTAATCTTCTATTATCAATCCGTTCAATCTTTTTCTTTCAGTGCTGAGAAGTTTCTTCTTCATAAAAAGATATTTGAACACAAAATTTTAAATCCTTTATTTTTAACTTATTTCAGAATTTTTAAGATTTTATCCAATAGCAATGGAAATTCTTTGTATCCAGCAGCTTCGTTGAAGTGTCCTGCACCCTTTACTATTTCAAGCTTCCCGTTTAACTTTTTGGCGAGTTCCTTTGCCTTTTCCAAAGGAACGTATGGATCATTATCGGAGTGAAAGAGATAAAATTCTCTGCAATTTCGCTTTATTTTTTCCCAGTTAAAATCTCTAGCAACAAAGGCTTTGTTTATTTTGTCTATTGGATGGTTCAATAGACCTATAAATCCAGATACAAAGAAGCATGCCTTAATCGGTTGGTCGAGTTCTTCAAGAATACTTAGAATGAATGACGGTCCCAAACTGTGTCCGATCATGATTGTGTTCTCGTTTATATACTTTTCATATTTCTTAAATACATTCATCCAATTTTTCAATGACTGGTCTTTTGGTGTAGGAAACTTCGGAACAAACACTTCAAAACCACGTCTCTCAAGTTCTTCTTTTAGCCAAGGAAACCAATTTTCTTTAGGATGACCATATGCTCCATGAATGATGAAAAAGTTAGCCTTTCTCATATTGACTTATAGAGATTCTTGTAATTTAAAATTTTCATGATCTACAATATCGAAGTAATGCTCTATGGCTTCCTCCTCTTCTTCAGTTAGTTTCTCTTTTCTCGTCTTTTCGCCGTATTTCTTTCTCAATATAATCCCAGCCACTATCCCACTTCCAAGTCCAGCCAAGTGGGCAGCATTGGCTATGCCTGTTGGTTCAAACATTCCTACAAGATCTATGACTGCCCATAGAATTGCTGCAGCATACATGGGCATGGGAACTCCCATAACCCAAACATACATTCTTGGCCTGAGGACTGCTAAGGTTCCCATTATACCGAAGATTGCTCCGGATGCACCGAGGCTTGCCGAGTAAAACATTGCCGATGCGATGCTCGCTATAGTTCCTGAAAAAAAGAACACGAACAAAAACTTTTTTGATCCGATAATGTTTTCAAGTATGAATCCAAATAGAGTCAATGCAAACATGTTGAAGAATAAATGCTCAATACCACCATGCAAGAATATCGATGTTATAAGTAGCCATGGCTCGCCCAATACCCTTGACCTGTACAGTGCAAACTCATTTGTTATGGATGGAAATATCATTTGAAGAATAAATACAATCACGCAAATTCCAACGAGCCAAAACGTGTACGACTTTCTCATAATAGATCTTTTGGTCATGTTAAATTAATCTTTATGTGTTGAATTCGCTGAGATCTCTTTGCTTCTCTTCATAGTAATCTCTCATGTTTTTCAATATCACTTTCATTTTTTTCTCTTTGTGCCTTGAGACCCAAAAATATGCTTCATCTCTTGTTTCCTTGGCTATCAAGACAACAACCTTTCCTTGGCTGTGTCTTCCAGTCCTGCCCCTTCTTTGGATGGACCTTATCTCAGATGGAATTGGTTCGTAAAAAACTACCAGATCCACGGATGGTATGTCCAAACCTTCTTCACCAACAGACGTTGCAACAATAGTATTGTACTTGAGATTTTTGAATTCATTCAGTATTTTTATTTGCTCTTTCTGTGTTAAGCCATCTTCACCAGCTTGACCGATGAAGGCTATGGGTCTGCATCTATCCACGCCTTTTAACACTTCCACTATTTTTTTCACGGTGTCTCTGTATTGAGAGAATACAATTATTTTGGATTTGGGGTATTCTTTGAGTTGAAGTTCAACGGTTTTGTACAATTCATCTAATTTTGGGTGCTCTATCCCCTTGCCGACTAGTTCATAGGTTTTTAAAAATGCCATTTCAATGTCAGGATCTTTCATAACCCTTTTAACGGCTTTGGTTTTTCCTTTTTCAGAATCCTTCTGCATCCTCTTGAAGTATTCCAACAGTGATCCACTTCCTTGGGTTTCCAGAAGTTCAAGTGCATGCTCTATCTTAATGGCTTCTGCAACTGTTGACAATCCTTGATATATCCAGGGAGGTGGTTTCGGTTTTGTCGCCAAAATACTTCTTATCCTTCCTTGAATCTGTAAAAGGTCTCTTTTCTTCAAGTCAACAGTAGTGGTTAATTCCATTGCCTTTAGTCTTTGATACCTTTTCTTGAGGGAATTTCTTATGAGCTTGTGGACCTCTTTGAACTCCTTTGGTAGTTCTATCATCTTCCATTCCATGTTGACCTTCTGCACGTATGGTCTCACGTCAGCATCAAATTCAGTCCTTATTTCAACGGCATCCAAGTAAAGGTTTTTGCATACTTGGTCTATTCTTTCCTTAGTTGCTCCAGGAGATGCAGTGAGTCCCAAAATTCTCGGATTTTTTGCCTTCTTCGTGTACATTTCAGCAATGAAAGGATAAGGATAATCTTTTACTCCTCGATGACATTCATCCAATACCAAAAGAGAATAATCTGAAAAGTCCACTCTTCCCGCTATCAAATCGTTTTGGATAACTTGTGGAGTGGCGAATACTATGGTTGCCTTCTTGTACTCCTTTTCTCTTTGTGCTGGTGGAATCTTTCCGGTAAATACTTTCATGTCATCCTCTTCTATCTCCATGAACTTTGCAAAGGTTTTTTTATGTTGCTCAACCAGGGGTCTTGTCGGAGCGAGTACCATTACCCTACCTCCGACTTTGTTCAATCTATGTGCAGCGAGAAGAATTGCTGTAGCAGTTTTCCCTAGACCAGTTGGTAGCACCACCATGGTGTTTTTCTGGCTCGCCGTTGCGAATACCGTTTCCTGATATAACCTCTTTTCGAGTGTATTCTTCTTTAACAACGGATACTTCACGAATTCTTTCATAATAGTATCTTTTGATTCTGTGAGCATAAATATCTCTCTGTTCAAAAAAAGATATTTAAGATTTCTCAACCCCATATTTTTCATGGATGAAGACAAGATGTATAAAGAATTTGTTGATGAGCTTCTAAGGAAGCATGATGAAGAAGATCTCAATGCAAATAAATTCGTCGAGAAATCTGTAGAAGCACTTAAAGATTCTCTATGGAAGAGAAAGAATTACATTCTTGCTGTCGGGGCACTGGCAGCTCACTTGGGTGGCGTGGCAACCGGTGCCTATAAAGAGTTTACACAGTACGATGTAATTACCCACGTGCTTACAGGAACGGCAATTGCAAAGTCGGCCAAAGATTTTCTCGATGCCGCCGGATGGTATGATTATGAAAAATATATCTTTCCACTCGTTCTGGGATCCGGAATCGCATGGGAAGCATATGAAGCAATTACCGGAGTTCCCATATCTCTGGGTGATAAGAGTATGAGGTTCTCTGACGCCCTGAAGAACACAATAAAGGATATTATAGATGATGTAATAGGTTGGGATCTCGGAACCAACAGAAGAATACCTGATTTCGTATACAATGTGGGAACGAAACTTATCAACTTATACGAGTTGTGATCATTCCTTTTTTTCTGGGATTGCTATCGGTGTTCCACCCGCATGCCAGCTCTGTCTGGGTCTTACCTTCATCGGGTATATTCTTTCGCTGTTATCATCCAAGATTATTGCCGTTCCAGGTTCTTTGGGAAGGTCTCCGAGATATTGTTGTATGTCAAACAAGAGGTATGTTTGCATTATATTTCTAAGTGCTTTTAGATCTTGCTCTGCGGTTAGTCTATGAGAGAGAACCAAATCTGCCTGAGAGATCGCATCCTCATGGAGCTTATTTGGACGTTGGGTTATCAATACACATGAAACTCCAGGTTCTCTACCCTGTTTGATAATTGATAAGAGAGGATCCGAAGATGCGGTTTTTCCTTCGGCGGGTAAGAAGTTGTGGGCTTCATCTATGACTAACCATGTTATTGGTACTCTCATCTTCCTGAATCCTTCTATGGTTGTTATCTCTTCTTCTCTTCTCGCCGCTGTTCTTATTTCCATTATTTTCCTTGCAATCAAGCCAACCAACAACGTTCTTACACTCCATCCCGCGGATACCTGACTGTAAAAAGAGACGTCTATTATTGATACCTTTCCAGGTCCTATGAGGTCCCTTACTGAGACTCCCTCCGGGGAAAATATTCCCCAATCTTCTGCAGAGGAGAACATGTTGACAAGTGCCATTCTCTCAGTTTTCTCAGACTCTTGGTCATTCTTTATCTCATTTATTATGTCCCTTATTGAGTAATTTTTTCCGGATTTCTTAAGTCTGGTTATGCATCTATCCATCAATATCCCTATAGGATCTATTATTGATATGTTGAATGAAAGTGCCCAGTCTTCTACGGTGAGTTCTGATGGCTTTATTGCAAAAACCTTGTCATATGGTATTCCCTCTTTCTTGAATTTTTCTTCAAATCCATAAGGTACGTAAACTTCTACATCAAACCTCTGTGGTTTTAAGTTCCATTCCTCAAGAAGATTTAGTTGCCTCTCGTTTGGATTTTTCATAGACCAGAAAATTCCTTGGGTATCAATCATCAAAACTGAAATGTTGTTCTTTATTTCGTCTGGCAACTTCAATATCTCTTCAGCTATGACACCACCGCTGAAACTTTTACCAGAGCCTCTCTTTCCACATATTATCATCACATGAGGCCGAGAAACGTCCATTCTAACTGGGTTTGTTAGATGGGCATTCTCACCCTTACCCACTATGTGTCTACCGAGATAAATAGTTCCCTCAGTCCTGTACTTTTTCAAGTCCGGTAAGTTTCTCCCAACTACAATGTCACTGAGGGGCATGATTAGAATTGGTGAATAG
The DNA here is from genome assembly GCA_021160955.1 of Candidatus Aenigmatarchaeota archaeon. Taxonomy (GTDB): domain Archaea; phylum Aenigmatarchaeota; class Aenigmatarchaeia; order PWEA01; family JAGHBM01; genus JAGHBM01. The sequence continues at coordinate 66 of JAGHBM010000033.1, read as the reverse complement.
TACATATAAAATTTTAAGAATTTTTTGATTTGGTATTATAACATCATGATCTCATTCTTTAGCAAG
>JAGHBM010000047.1 GCA_021160955.1 Candidatus Aenigmatarchaeota archaeon | reverse complement strand
GTACACAATCAGTGATTCGATGAACATAGTATAAAAAATTGAAAAACCTTTATAAATATTATAATCACAAAATAAAATTTAAATAAAGACCAACGTGATATCATGACCTTGAATTCTTTGGTCGAAGAGGTTAAGAGGGGACCAGTACCCCTCAGTATAGGGATCATAATGGACGGAAATCGGAGATTTGCCCGGGAAGTTATGAAAAAACCTTCCTGGTGGGGTCACAAGTTCGGTGTGGTGAAGGCCAGAGACGTATTGAAATGGGCATGTGAAATAGGGATAAAATACATAACTGTTTATGCCCTTTCATTCGAGAACTTGAAGTCAAGGCCAAAAAAGGAATTGCAAAAGATATTTGAATATCTTGAAAAGGAAATGGATGATGTTCTTTACGATGACAGACACGTAGTCCACAAAACCGAGACGAGAGTCAAGTTCATTGGAAGGATAAGGTTGCTTCCTGGAAACATAAGGAAAAAAATAAAGGAAGTCGAGTCCTTGACCAAGAAGTACAAAAAGCATTTCTTGAACATAGCACTCGCATACGGAGGTCAGCAGGAAATAGTAGATGCATTCAAGAAGATCTCAAAAAAGATCATGAAAGGAACCCTCAAACCTTCAGACATAAATGAGAAATTGATAAAAGAGAACCTGTACACGAACGGTTTTCCCTATCCTGACCTCATAATAAGAACGGGTGGAGAAAAGAGGCTATCAAACTTCCTTCCGTGGCAATCCGCGTACTCTGAACTTGCCTTTACCGATAAAAAATGGCCTGAGTTTGACAAAAGGACTTTTCTAAGCATCATCAAGGACTACCAAAGAAGAGAGAGAAGATTTGGGAGATAGTCTGTGTAAGATAAAATTTAATATTTTTCAAAACCAAAAAAATTAATATGTCAGATCAGCTCATTTTTCTCGGAATGATCTTCATCTTAATCGGAATACTCTTGCTCATGTTGGGATCCCTCTCCGGAGAGGATGGAAAGGTTGAATTCGGCGTGGGCGGTTTCATAGGTCCAGTACCATTTGGTTGGGCTTCAAGTCCCAGAATGCTCAAATGGGTGATGATAATATCTATAGCAGTCATGGTGGGATACATCGTTTTGATTCTGTTGAAGATCCTCTAATTTCAAAATGTATCAGAACTGCCTTCTCCTGTGAAGAACGAACAATCTATGCCTCGGGTCTTCGCCCCTTAGCTCGAGCATTATTCTCTTGAACAACATCGTCTGTGGATCAGGTATCGATGGGACTCTTTTTTTCAAGTCCTCATAGCTTTCAAATGGCTTCTCTTTTCTGGCGTCCAAAATCTCCCACATATGTTTCTTACCTATACCGGGTAAGAGCTCCAAGGAGTGCATCCTCGTGCTTATGGGTGCCGCGGTGTTGAAGAACTCGATGAACCTCTCTTCTGCTTCTCTTATCAGGTCTTTTATGACTTCTTCAAGTTCTGATCTTGCGAATGTCGTTAAATCGTCCAAAGAAATCGATCTTTTTATGTATTTTACCTTATCTCTGGTTCCTTCACCAATGTAAACGCGGTCTCCGACACTCAAAGTTACTCCGTCCCTTGGTACGATTTCCAGAAGTGAGAAGTATCTTTCCCCGACTACTTGGGCTATAGGTTCCGGTCTCCCATGTCCGGGTAGTCCGTTTGGTAGAAAGTCCAATACTATTACCCATTTGTCCCTCATAATAATCACGCATCACATCATTTAACATATTTATTCACTGTTTCCGCTATTTTGGCCAACTCTTCATCTCTGGGCATGGTTCTCTCCTTTGCAAATACGAGCCTTACCTCGTCCCTGGTCGTGGGTAGTATGTTAACTATCATGGATGCCTGTCTTTCGGTTATCCTACCTATTTGCTGCAACTCTTCCATGAGTTTTCTACTACTTTCAACGTCAAGTTTCACGTGTTTTTGAAGAAAATCTAAGCATATTTTTTGCTCATAGGTGAGTTTTTCGACATCCCTCTTCTTAAGGCTGTTTAAAGCCTCCGGAGCTGGAACAAACCTTTCAGATTTTATTTCCATTGAATCACCTAACTGGCCTCAAATGTTCAGGATAAGCTACTATCTCTTTCATTAGATTTCCATCCTTCACTTCAATTATGTATGCCCTACCTCTCTTTCCAACAACCTTTCCAGTTTTTCCCTTGAATTTTGGGTTGGGCATTCCCTTGTGGGAAGATGGTTCTATCTTTATCAAAACCTTTTCCCCTTCTTTGAACTCTTCTAAAAACCTGTTCACAGTTACCTTATCCTTTGGGCCTTTTTTGAGCTTTTTTCTCGTTCTCCTTCTAGGTCCTTTTGTTTTCTTGACCATTATTCTCACCAATAGTTAAAACGATTTTGTTTTCTTTTAACTTTTATATGAAGATCAATATTTAAATTTGTTTCATTGTCTTGATAATCTCAAAGAAAAGGACTTTTGGAGTTCAAAATTTGTTTTTGATGATTCAAATAAAATATTTAAAATTTTATGATGTATTTATTGGCATGGTAAAATCCGATGATACGTTTCTCCGTAAGATTGAAGGAATTCTATGGTATGGTTTCTCAGGAGCTTGCTTGGTCGGAGCCATTTACGAATCAGTTCACGAGGGAGATATAGCCGGTAGTCTAGCGCTTGGTTTTTCGTCTGGAGTCTTTTATGGTCTCGGCAGATTGAGTTTTAAGGATGATGATTTGTATTGATCAGGGTTTGTTTTTGCTGAAGTTTTTCTCAGATATATAAAGTTTTTCGTGCAATATTTAGCCATGAAAATTTACTTTGCTGGATCCATTAGAGGTGGTAGAGGAGACAGCAACATTTACAATGAGTTAATAGAATACCTAAAGAAGTACGGCGATGTCCTCACGGAGCACGTTGGAAGCAAGACCCTGACCGAGCGTGGTGAGGAAGACGGTCCATCAGACAATTACATATACTCAAGGGACATGAAATGGATAGAGGAAGCGGATGTCGTCATAGCTGAAGTTACAACCCCGTCACTGGGAGTCGGATACGAAATAGGCAAGGCCGAGGATATGGAAAAGGATATTCTGTGCCTTTACAGGAAGGGATCACCAAAGAAGCTCTCTGCGATGATAAATGGGAATCCGAATCTCAAGATAGGTGTTTACGAGGGCCTCGATGATGCAAAGAAACTCATAGACGAGTTCTTTGAAGAAATTTTATGAATTTTTATCTTTGCAAGCTCCACATTTTATGAGGAATTTCCACCTTTGTCTCTATGATCTTGTTCATACGTATGAAATTTTATATATAGTTATATTCATATTGTAATTGTGGTTAAGAGGAACTATATTGCAG
>JAGHBM010000036.1 GCA_021160955.1 Candidatus Aenigmatarchaeota archaeon | reverse complement strand
GTATTTTTTGATAATAGTAACTTCCAGCCAGATTTACAAAAACCTTTCTTAAACAACACCGTGCCACCAGGAACTGAGTTTGAGATTCATGCAAAATATTCACGGACAACTGGTATGGTTAATGCATCTTCATTTGATTGTCGTAGTGTTCCAATGAGAAACTATTCGTTTTTTTCAATAAAATACAAATCTTATGAAGATCACCGTAATAATAAAAATGTCGAAGATACCCGATTTAATCAGAATAAAGCATTTGCGTTAGGCATCTCAATCTTTGCATTCATATTGATCGTTGTGTTGTTCTCCAAATACAAAAATAGAATTCTAAATCTTTAAATACGAATTCCAATATTACTAATTAAATTGGATGATTTAGTGTTGGTAAGTTGGTTTTATGTGTGCACCTGGCACAGTTTTTTGAAGTGCAAACAGGTGCACGCAGTCTGATTCTGCGTGTATAGAGGTGATAACATGGATATAAAGAAGAGTCTCGAACAGATAACGCCTTACAAATGGAGGATCCCAAAGAGTTTTAGGGACGGGATGAGAGTAGATGCCATAGTGTATGGAAACAAATTCATAATAGATAGTGTTGAACCTGATGCTCTTTATCAACTCACAAACGTTGCCATGCTTCCAGGTGTCTTGGAACCGGTGATAGGTGCTCCCGACATACATTTCGGTTATGGTCTTCCCATGGGTGCGGTCGGAGCTTTTGATGCAGAAGAGGGTGTGATATCCTCCGGTTGTACTGGATTCGATATAAATTGTGGAATAAGGATGATAAGGACGAATCTAACAGTAGATGACATCAAAGGCAAACTTAGGATTTTGATAGATACGCTTTTCAGGAACGTTCCGTGCGGTGTCGGTGCAAAAGGAAAATTGAGACTGACGTACGATCAACTTGATGAGGTATTGGTCAAGGGCGCTGAATGGGCCCTGGAGAATGGGTATGCCACCAAGGAAGATCTTGAGAGAATCGAGGAAAATGGACGGATGAAAGGAGCCGATCCATCTAAGGTAAGTGACATGGCAAAGAAAAGAGGACTCCCACAGCTTGGGACTCTTGGCGCCGGAAATCATTTCTTGGAAGTCCAGGCAGTCGATGAGATCTATGATGAAGAAACTGCAAAGGCCTTTGGAATAGAGAAACCGGGACAGATCATCGTAATGCTTCACTGTGGGTCACGTGGTTTTGGTCATCAGGTCGCATCCGATTATTTGGAAATCCACGCTAAGGCCGTGGAGAAGTACGGAATAAAAATTCCAGACAAGCAACTCGTATGTGCTCCTGCAAATTCTGATGAGGGACAGGATTATTTCAAGGCCATGCAATGTGCAGTTAACTATGCGTTCGCCAACAGGACTGTCATGACGAAATGGATACGTGATAGTTTTGAGCAGGTGTTTGACAGGACATGGGAAGATATGGACATGCAATTGATATATGAAGTTGCGCACAACATATGTAAACTAGAAGAGCATGAAATAGATGGTAAGAAAAGGAAGGTATACGTTCACAGAAAAGGTGCAACCAGGGCACTTCCTCCCGGGCATCCATTGGTTCCGAGAGTTTACAAGAAATTTGGTCAGCCGATATTGATAGCTGGTTCAATGGGGACTGCTTCCTATGTTTTGGTTGGTACGGAAAAAAGCAAGGAAAGCTTCTACTCCACCTGCCATGGTGCCGGAAGGGTCATGTCGAGACACAAGGCAATAAAATCTTTCCGGGGAGAAGAAATAAGAAAAAGGCTTCTCGAGACCAAAGGAATCTATGTGAGAGCAACACACGGAAAAGTTATAGCCGAAGAAGCGCCAGACGCTTACAAGAACGTGGACGAGGTCATAGAGTCGGTTCATCAAGCGGGAATTTCAAGAAAAGTTGCGAGGGTAATTCCTCTGGGAGTAGCAAAAGGATGATCCAGAGTATTTTTAATTTTTTGTAAATATTTTTTTTGAATTTCAGTGCCTATAGATTTAGCTCTTCAAAATGAATTTATCCAAAACCTTTTTTGCTTTTTCTCTCCTTTCTTGATGTTTTTTCAAGAACGAGTTTATTCTATCGATCAGCTCTCTCTTACACTCTCCACATGTCCTATTTCCGGATCTACACGAATTGTAAATCTCCTTGAGTTTTTTGTCATCCTGCTCAAACAGAAAATAATAGTATTGATAAATCGGGCATATGTCGGGGTTACCTCCCTTTTCTTTTTGCTCCTTCAGACTTCCACGACCACCCGTGAATGCATTCCAAATTTTTCTTTCCACTTCTCCTGGAGTATCTGTGGTGAATATGCAACTTTGTGGATCTGATGCCGACATCTTTCCACCTTCGCTCAACGAGGGCATGAACTTTGAGTGAATTATTGCGGGTTTGTAAAATCCAAGCTTTGGTAGCACATCTCTTGCAACCCTGAAATGTGGATCTTGATCTATGGCGAGAGGTATCAAACATGGTATGTTCTTACCTTTTTTCACCGATGGTAAGAATGCTGGAACTGATTGCATGCTGGTGAAGAATATTTGTCCTATGTTGCTTTCGTTCTTGAATCCAAAAACTGCCTTAGCAGTTGAGAACGTTATTTTCTTGGCAACTTTTATGGCTTGGGGATAGAGCTCGCCAGAGTAATCAGTGTCCGTGAATATGAAGGTTTTTCCTCTTTTAAAACCGAGTGCTATTATGTCCAGTGCGTTTTCATATGCGTATTTTTTTGCATCTTCTATATCGAGTTTTTGGTTGAACAAGAACTTCTCATCATCCGTGAGCTGGAACCAGAGTTCTGCATCGAACTTATCTTGAAGCCATTTTGTCAAAATCCATGGGATCAAGTGCCCCAGGTGTGTGTATCCGGATGGTCCTCTGCCCGTGTAAAGATAAAAACTTTCTCCATTCTCATATTTGTCCAACAGCCAATCGAGGTCACGATGACAGAAAAATATTCCCCTTCTCAACAAATAGTGTAGCTCACCGGTGTGCTTCTCAATTCTCTTAAGAATTTTGGAGGTTATAGGTTTGGTGCCGAATTCCTTTATCAGTCTGTCATAGTCTATCTTTCCTTCCACTTCCCATGGCGTTACCTTCATAATTTTCACCGACAAATATGATTACTTATCCTGGATTATTAAAGTTGATTCTTTCCAGAATCAGTCTGAACCAAGGTGTAAACTTTTCTGGATCGTTCTCGACTTCTCTCTTCAAGGCTTTCATGTCAATCCATCTGCACTCTTCAACCTCTTCTGGATTTGGATGAATTTCTCCATCGTATTTTCCGATGAGTACGTGATCAAATTCCCGTTCTGTCAAGCCGTTGTCGAAGTCTATCTTGTAAATAAATGAAAATATCTCCCTGAGGTCGGTATCAAAACCGCACTCTTCCATCAACCTTCTGTGAGCGGCTTCTTCAACGGTTTCACCCGGTCTCGGATGCGAACAACAAGTGTTTGACCAAAGTCCGGGACAGTGGTATTTATCTGAAGCTCTCTTTTGGATCAAGAGCTCTCCTTTGGAGTTGAGCACAAGGATAGAAAAAGCACGATGAAGCTTTCCGCCATTCTGATGTGCCTTTATTTTTTCTTCAGTTCCGATCTCATTATCATTTTCGTCTACGAGTATCACTCTTTCCATGGTATCGACATAGGTAATTTGATTGGAACTTAAATAAATTTTTGGATGGGACAACTTATTTATAAGTTGCTTAAAAGTTATTTTATAAGAGGTGAGGCAATGGATTTGTTGAGCCGTGAAGAGAAAATCGAACTTTATTATCAGAAAGCAGAAATGAGGGTAGAAAAATTTTACAGTAGAGAAATAAATTTTTGAAATAAATCTGATCGATACCGAGAATATTTGGAGGTGTTTGATTGCATCCGTTCGTGAACGTTCTCATGGAGAAGAAACCAATAGTTTGGGAAGAGATAAAGAAGTATCTCACACCACAGGAGGTTCCACCAAAATACGAAGATATAAAGAACTTTCACATAAAGATGGTTAAGGATTATCCCGAAAGGCAGGGAAAGTACGTTAGGCCAACATTAGTTCTACTGATGTGCGAGGCAATGGGCGGTGACCCGAACAAGGCAATAAAGACCGCTGCGGCAATGCAGACATCTGAGGATTGGATACTCATACACGATGATTTCGAAGATGATTCCGAAGAAAGGAGAGGTCGTCCTGCATTGCACAAAATTTATGGGAGAGAGCTTGCCATAAATGCTGGTGACGACCTTCACATAAGAATGTGGAAGATTTTAAGGGACAACGAAAAAGTTCTCGGACCACAGAAGACTTTTGAAATAATGGATGAATTTTATAAAATGTTGCTCAGGGCTACCATAGGACAGACCGTTGAGATCAAATGGACGAAAGAAAACAAAATAGATTTCACGGACGAAGATTATTTCTTCATAGTTGATGGAAAGACAGTCTACTACACCATAGCCGGACCAATGAGGCTTGGTGCAATAGTCGCTGGTGCAACAAGGGAACAACTGGATGCCATATTCAAAGTTGGAACTCCGTTGGGGAGGTGTTTCCAAATAAAGGACGATCTGCTGAACTTGATCGGTGATGAAAAAAAGTATGGTAAAGAGATCGGCGGTGATATAATTGAGGGCAAGAGGACTTTGATGCTTGGGCATCTGTTAAGGTCTGCTAAGGATGACGATAGAAAAAGGATAATAGAGATTCTTAACAAACCAAGAGAAGAGAAAACTCAGGAAGATGTTTTTGAGGTAATAGAACTCATGAAAAAGTACGGTAGCATAGAATACGGTCAGAAAATAGCCGAGAGACTTGCCAAGGAAGCCATGGAGAACTTTGAAAAATTAGATTTCTTGAAGGAGAATAAAGCAAAGGAGCAACTCAGGATGGCAATAGATTTTATGTTGAATAGAGACAAGTGAAAATAACATCTTCTATTTCATTTTCATTGAAATTTTGTTGTGTTAATCTTGTCATATTAGTTCAACTAATGGAGGTTCTTTCTGTACTCTTTGTATTTTCTCATCACTGAATCCGTACCTCCCTCTCAAGGGATACCACATCCCACTATGATCACTTATGACTTTGGATGTTATTTTTCCATCTACGTTCTCAAGCCCGTAGGCCTTGCCTATACAGACGACATCATGATATATTTTTCCCAAGTGGCCGAATGGGATTACTGTTTTCCCACCTACGTTTAAATGACTTTCAAGGTATTCATACAGCTCACTGTTCTGTTCATTCTGTTCATATGGTGCTCCTGCGGTGATTACGATGTTATCAACCTTCTTGTTGTGAATAAAACCGTCACATTCTTTCAGTATTATGTTGTCATAATTCATGACATCCTTTAGAGAATCCAAATTTTTCTTGGTCACCTCAATGTTGTTTGGATCAATCTCATATGCGTATATCTTTCCTCGATCCTTTAGTAATTCAGAAAGAACGTATACTCCAAAACCAGTTCCTGCCCCGACGTACAGGATATCACCTTCTTTTACGTCGAGTGCTTCGATCATGTTTTTAAATTCGTTGAAGTCTTCATCAAGCCAGGGATCACCCAAACCTATTTCTTTCTTAGCGTGTTCTTTGAAGACTTCTCTGAGTTTTTCCAAATCCATAACAGAAAAATTCTTTGCAAATCTATTTAAACCTATTTTTTTAAAATTTGTTTTCGGTCGAATTGTTCGTGTTTTGTCGAAGTTAACCTTAAATATTGGGCGACTGTCTATTACCTTCGATGTATAAAAAAAGGTTGGTGGGGAATAAAGCTTTCATAACTGATTTGGACGGACCAATGGGTTCATGTCAAAGGGTTGCTGATGAACTCAGTGTCGGAGAGATCTACGAGAGGTTCAGAAACGATCCTTCTGCTCTTCAATATGAGCTCAACGGATTGACCGATGAATTTTTTTCCTTGGCCAAACGAATCTCTGAGGGATTTGAGTTGCGTCCTGATGTGGGAATAACCCTCAAGGCTTTGAAGTTAAAAGGTTACGATAACTTTGTTTGCACTGACAATCCAATATTCGGTGTGAATTCGAATGGAGAAACTTTGAAGAAAAAATTGATGGAGAATGTTCAAGATCCTGATCTTTCTGAGGAGATTTCTTATTTGGACGAATTACATGTGACGACAATTCCAAAAATTGTAGGAGGTAGGTTGTATTTTGATGATAACGGATCCAAAAAATCTTATGTCAGAAAGAAGTTTGAAGAATATGGATCTGGTATTTTGGTTGTAGACGATAAAAATGATATCGATGCTGCAAAGGAAGCTTACATGATGAAAGAAAATTATGATATAAAAATATTGAAATTTGGGAAAAACTGTAAAGAGCTCGAGAAATACTGTGACAAGACTATAATGAATTTTTCCGAGATTTTAAATTACATATAACTTCAAGTCGAATTCTACACGAATTGTCGAGGTTATATTTATAGAGTATTGTGAGAATCTTTTTGTTCATGTGCATATACGAAGATATAGGATTTACAGGAGTGATGAACCCGTCTGGAATAGCTTACGAGGAGTTTGACTACGGAGAAAAAACCATAGGTCCTGATGACATAGGCATCACTGGAATCATGGATCCACATAACAAGAGAGTCGATGAGTTTGACAAGAGATATTTTTGATCACATCATATCCACTTCATCGATCCCGAGAAGTTTCAGGCAATTCCTCATAACTTGGATAAATGTCCAGACGAGGGATAATCTCGCTTCTTTTATACTTTTTTCTGCTTGAATAACAGGGCAAGTTTCATAAAACTTTGAGAACAATGTGGAAAGTTCGAATGCATACTTTGCTGTCAGATGTGGTTTGTAGTTTTCCGATGCTTTTTTAACGATTTCTGGAAATTCGTTCATCTTTTTTATTAGATTGAACTCATCCTCCTCTACCAGGAGGTTCAATTTATCAAAGTTGGGTTCGGTTCCTGCCTTCTCCAAAATCTTTTTCGCTCTCACCAATGAGTATTGTAGATATGGACCACTCTCTCCTTCTATGGATAATACTTCGTCCCAGTCGAAAATTATTACCTTGTTGTTTTCTCTTTTCAGCATGGCATACTTAAGTGCGCCAAGCGCAATTTTTTCTGCCAACGAATCGATCTCTTCGTCGCTCAGTTCATGTCTCTTTTCAATCTCTTTTATTATTTTTTTCTTTGCGGTTTCGAAGAGTTCCCTGTACAGAACGACGGATCCCTCTCTCGATGACATCTTGCCCGTCTTTAACATCACGAGTTCGTATGACAAATGATAACATTTTTTTGCCTGTTCGAAACCATACAATTCCAAGATTTTGAAGAGCTGTTTGAAATGAAGTGTTTGCGGAGCTGCGACAACATATATGGATTTGTCTATTTTGTATTTTTCGAATTTTATCTTGGCCAGCTCTAAGTCCTTAGTTATGTAAGGTATGGTACCATCACTCTTTTGAATTATGACAGTTGGGAGACCCGTTTTTTCCTCTTTGACGACTATGGCACCCTCACTTTCTTCTGCTATACCCTTCTTTACAAGTTCCTCAACTATTTTCTTGGAATTGTCAATCAGTTCATGATCATAGAACCAAACATCAAAGTCCACATTTAATTGCTTGTATATTCTTCTGAATTCCTCAAGACTCCATTCTCTAGTTTTCTTCCAAAGTTCCATGATTTTGGGATCTTTTGATTCAAGTTTTTGTTGAATTTCATCCACTTCCTTTTTGTATTCCGGATTCTCTTCCAATTTCTTTGTGGCTTCGGCATAGAGTTTGCCCAGCCATTCGCCTTTTCTTGTTTCGGGCTCTTCTCCTTTATGGAATTTTAGGTAGCACCAAAGACATCTTGCCACGTGTTGTCCAGTGTCGTTTATGTAGTTAGCCGAGATCACATCGTATCCATAAAACTTCATAATTCTTACCAATGAATCACCGAGACAAACATTTCTCAGGTGTCCCACATGAAAAGCTTTGTGTGTATTGGGTTGTGAATGTTCAATCATCACCTTTTCTTTTTTCTTTTCACCAGAACCGAACTTTTCTTTCTCTTTTTTGATTTTTTCTATCACGTACTTTGCTAACTTTCCTTTATCAAAGAAGAAGTTCACGTAAGGACCGATTACCTTAACTTCAGAGAAAATCGAGTCTTTCGGTATTTCTGTCTTGTCAACGATCTCTTTGGCAATTTCGTTTGGATTCTTTTTTAATTTCTTTGCAAGTTCGAAACATGGGAACGCAAGATCACCGAGTTTTGGATCCGGTGGTTCTTCAAGCAAGTTCAAGATTTCGTCTTCTTCTAAATTCACGACTTTTTTCAATATCTCAACGGCCTTTTTTTCTATTTTACTTGCTCCCATAAATTATCATCTCTGAGCTTATGAAGTGTCAGATGTAGTATGCAGGAACCCAGTATATCATCGTGTCCTCGATTTTTTCTTTTTTGAATTTATCCAACGTGACTATAATTCCTTTTTTTGGTTTGTATCTTTTTAAGAAACTATAAAATCCCTTTCCAAGGGTATTTCCGCTCATCTTCACTTCTATTGGTATCACCTCATCTTTTTTAGTCAATATGAAATCTATCTCAGCACCTCCAGTAGTTCTCCAATAATTAATTTTCCATCCATGAAAATTCGTGATAAGTTCTCTGAGAACGAAATTTTCTAACAGTGCTCCACCATCGGTTCTACTCTCAAACTTGGAAAAATTATCTATTATAGAGTTTCTGAGTCCTATATCCAAGAAATATATTTTTGGAGATTTTTTAATTTCTGTGGTCATATTCTTGTGGAAAGGTCTTATCTTATAAATTATGTAACTATGTTCGAGAATCGTTAAGAACTCTTCGGATTTTTTGTAATTAATCCCAATGTCTGAGGATATGGATGATAGTGATATTACGTTTGATGTGTTGAATGCCAACATTCTTAAAACATCTTCAAATTTGGATGTGTCTTCTATTCTGAAGAATGATATTATGTCTTTTTCCAAATAAAGATTGTATATATTTTTCAATATGAACTCTTTTTCTTCGTATTTGTTTGATTTCACAACTTCAGGATATCCACCAAATATGAGATACTCTTTCAGGTATTTTGTAAATTGGTCCGTGAATGATGGTCTTTCTACATTTTTTATATTTCTGTTACCCTCGATGAAGTTTTTAAGGGATTTTTGTTTTTTGGAGAGTATTCTTGCCAATCCATCGTCCTTCGTCGATATGTACTCTAAAAAGTCAAACGTAAACAAATCAAAGACAAACAATCTTCCGACCAGTTGAGGAAAGACATTAGTTTTTATCTCTAAAGAAGACGAACCTGATATGAACATTTTCACATCTGAGAATTCATCGTAAATTATTTTTAATTTTTCACCGGCATCTTTAACCCTTTGAATCTCGTCCAAGAAAAGAGTTAACCTTCTTTTTGGTTTTTTAAACCTTTCAACAAAATCAATTGGATTTTCTTCCAAGTTTCTTCGATGAGTTACCAAGTCCAAGTTTATAAAGGCTTTGTCACTCTTTACCATCTTTTCAAGCATTTTTAAGAGCGTTGTTTTACCGACTTGTCTTGCACCTCTTATACAAATTATTTCTCTCCTCTTGATAAACTTTTTAATTCTGTCTTCAATTCTCCTTTTGTAAATTTTTCTTGTCATAATAACTCTATTATTTTTTCACATATTTAAAAATAACTCTATTATTTTTTCACAACTACATATCAAAAAATTTCACAATTTCAGATTTCGACTATTTTATTCTCGATTAAGAAATCTTTAATCACTTCAAATATTTTTTTGTGTCCCTCAGAGTTTGGATGAAGTCCGTCTTCTAATAGGTCTTTGTAGTTTAGGTCTTTAAACTTATGGAAGAGGTCGATAAAATAAACTTCATTTTCTTTACAGATAACTTTAAGTGTTTGATTGTATTTTTGAATGTATTCGTTTTTATAGTATTTGTCTCTGTTCCAGGGAATTGGTGTAGTCTTAGTTTCATCAACTGGAAATAGTCCCACAAAAACAATTTTGGAAGAAAATTTCTTGGCCATATCAACTAGCCTTTGGACATTCTCTTTAAATTTTTCTAAAGGTGTTCTAAAAGAATTTTTGCTCTTTACGAGTTGCGAATCGTTAACTCCAATAGCAAAGACGATTATATTTCTCTCTCTCGGTTCTATATGTGGTTTCTAACTCAAATCTTTCCAGCAATTCAGAGGTTTTGTTTCCATCTATCCCCAACAAGTAAACACGATTAAAATATGTATTGTTTACGGTTTCTTCACTCCTTCTGAATTTTTCGAGGTGTTTCTTTTCCAAAAACATCTTCAGTCTATGTGCCCAGCCACCCAGTTCGTCCCATTTTCCAAAAACTATACTGTCACCAAATATCAGAATGTCTGTCATATTTTCACCTCATTTAAATCCATACCCCAACTTTTCAAATATTTTTTTCATTTTTAACGAGTCAACTTCTAACACGGGTGACTCGGAAATTATTGTTATGTCTTTTTTGCTTTCCAAGATAGCTTTGGCAACTTCTTCTACTGGAGGATTTTTCATAGTCTCATCAAAGGTGAGATGTCTCCTTTCTCCCTTTTCGTTGTACTCTATCTGAGAGAAGTGTGAGTGGATGTGATCAAGTTTCAATTCTTCTAATTTTTCAAAAACTTCTTTGTAATTCACCTTTCCACCATTTCTTGCCCATAGGTGAGCAAAGTCAACACATATCGTAGCATGTTTCGTCCCAATTTCTTTGAGTAACATGATGAGCTCGTCTAAACTGCCGAACTGAGTCTTCTTTCCAGTAGTCTCGGGCGCTATCTTGCATTTCCATCCCAATTCCTTTATTTTTTCGATAATATCCAAGATGTTTTGTTCTATTATTTCAAAGGTCTCTTGAGGTGTGTACTTTCCATAGTAACCCGGATGAAAAACAACGGGGCTTGCATTCATAAGGTTTGCCTTTTCACAAGATGCAAGTATTCTCTTCTTGGATGCCTTTATTTTTTCAGGATCGACCGATGCAAGATTTATGAAGTAAGGAGCATGAACCGATAATTTTATACCACTTCTTCTGGATTCTTCACCTATTTTTTCTGCCAATTCGTTCTTGACCTGTATGCCGTGGGTAAATTCTATTTCCATGGCGTGGAGTCCGAGTTCTTTGACTTTCTTAATTCCTTCTATTATACCGAGACCTTTAGCCGCTAGAGGTATTCCAGCAGGTCCGAGAAAAATTCTCATGATTATTTTCTTACAAGAACGCATATAAAAAAAGCTCGAGTATTATTAGAGACACCGCCAAACCTATTACGTATTCTGGTTTGAGTTTTATCTTTTCTGGACTATCCTTAAAGTATCTGATTAATCCCGCGCTACTCATGGGCATCTGAGTTTCTTCCTTTGCCATAGTTGATCACTTTTTCAATATTTTCTCATTGTTTTTAAAATTTTGTTCGTAAAGACATAAAAAGATTATTATCTATAAGTTTGGAACTCATGATACAATGATGAACATCGGTGAGAGGATACATAAGGACAGAAGCTATGGGATTTTTTATAATTTTCTCATAAAACTCTTTTTTCATAATCTCGCTAAAAGTTGATAATGCGGTGAGTTGGGATAGCCCGCTTTTTGTTGGTCCATCAGTATGTCCGTCATCTGAAGGACCTTCCGACATTCATCTGAGCGACCTACCCGCCACTCTTTCATCATCATGGCCTACTTGGTCTTGCACCCGCACGGTTCGGTCCGTTTCATTCCCTTCCGACGAACATCATTTAAAAATCATCTTATAATGTCGGAGGGATTCGTTTCTGAGACCGAACTGGACCTCTCGATCCAGTTGCTTGCGCAACCGTGCTGTGAAGGTGAGCGGAGCTTCCTCAGTGCACAGGATTCATATTTCCCCTCCTTTGAAGGAGAAACATCATCTGTACTTGTGCACCGGTGGTCGGTTTCCAACTCACCGCAAGAATAGTAGTATTCGTAGATATAAAAGGTTTTGAGAAATCTCTTTGAAGAAAAGATGAATGACTGTCATAGGTTGAGATTCAGACTCCTTGAACCTGGATTAGAGGCCCAATGGCGATTAGTACTGGCGGGCTCAACTGGTCGCCGAAGCTTCCAGCTTACACCCCCAGCCTATCAACCCCGTCTTCTACGGGAGCCTAGGTTGTCTATTTTTGAGAGCCGCTTCGAGCTTAGATGCTTTCAGCTCTTATCGGCTAGCGCGTAGCTGCCCGGCAGTGCCCTGTCGGACAACCGGTACACCAGAGGCGCCGGAAGGGTGTTCCTTTCGTACTGACCCTTCCTTCCTCTCAGACAACCAACACTCCTAGTAGATATAGACCAAACTGGCTCACGCCGTTCTGAACCCAGCTAACGTGACCTTTTAACGGGTGAACACCCCCACCCTTGGCTGCTGCTGCACAGCCAGGAGAGGTCGAGCCGACAACGACGTAACAACACGCGGCGTCAATATGGGCTTTCGGCCGCTACGATCCGATTATCCCTGAGGTAGCTTTCCTGGAGTCCCTGCGCCCTATCAATGAGCGCCAGGGTATCGCTAGGCCAGGCTTTCGCCCCTGGATTCCTTATTGTTCGGAATCCAGTCAAACCAGCTTTTGCCCTTGCACTCTACGGAGGATTTCTGACCCTCCTGAGCTGATCTTTGGGCGCCGTTGATATCTTTTCAACGGCGTACCGCCCCAGCCAAACTGTCCACCTGCTGCTGTCCGGGTTTCCCCGTAAGTGACGCAGTTTCGGAAGGGTAGTGTTCCATTGGCGACTCCACTTGGGCTGGCGCCCAAGCTTCGACGTCTCCTACCTACGCTCTACATCCAAAACCACATCACAACAACAAGCTACAGTAAAGCTCTCAGGGACTTCTCTTCCCACTAGGAGTCTCAGGCCCATTCCCCTGAGCAGCGAGTTCGCTGAAACCCAACTTGGGACAGTGGGGACCTCGTTAAGCCCTTCATGCAGGTCGACATTCAATCGACAAGGGATTACGCTACCTTAAGACGATCAGAGTTATCGCCGCCGTTTACCGGGGCTTAGCTCCCTTGGAAGGGAGTTTGACACACCGGCACTGGGCAGACCTCACCAGCTGTACACAAGGTTTCCCTCTAGCAGCCGGCTATGTTTTTGTTAAACAGTCGGGCCCCCCTTGTCACTGCGACCTGCGCGCTCCCATTAAAAATAGAAGGCGCAGGCATCCCTCCTACCAAGGATACGGGACCAATTTGCCGAATTCCCTAAGTTGGATTTCTTCAACACCTTGGCCTTCTCAGCCAGGGCACCTGTGTCGGTTTTGGGTACGGTCGCCAAAGGATAAGACAATCCCCTTTTCATGGGCTCTAGGAATCGACCAAACTCCCCATACAGGGAGCCTCGTCAGATTCACTTCCTTCTCTCCTTTCCGTTCCTCAGGGAAATGAAACTCCCATAGGATTTACGGATCTCCGGAAGTTTCTCTGACTCGCTGAGGCGACGACCTCAGTTGGTCTATCCCAAAGCGTCAGGAATTGCCCATAACCTTTGACGGTGCAGGAATATTAACCTGCTTCCCTTTCGCCAAGTTCGGTTAAGACTTGGCTTAGGACCGACTTACCCCCGGTTGATAATCATTGCCGGGGAACCCTTGCCCTTCCGGTGGTGGGGAATCTCACCCCACTCTGCTGCTACTATCGGCAGGATCTTCGTTCCTACACGGTCCACAAGACCTCACGGCCTTGCTTCTGCCCATGCAGGACGCCTCCCTACGACCACTTATCGTGATCCGAGGTCTCGGTAGCTAGCTTACTCCCGTCCATTTTGCCGACAGGCAAAACGCAAGAGAGAAAGTCTTGCCTGTTTTCGGCGCACTCAACCTCGACGGGTCCGCTGTTACGCGTTGCGTACAGGATGGCTGCTTCTAAGCCAACCTCCCCGTTGTCTATGGTTGAGCACAACCTTTGTGACTTAGCTAGCATTTAGGGACCTTAACCTCGGTCTGGGTTGTTCCCCTTTCGGATGCCAAGCTTACCCCAGACACCCTCACTCCGACCGTCTACGACGATGATAGGTTCTGAGTTTGACAGGAAAGCTGAGGCTTTCGCCCCTTGGCTTCCCAATCAGTGCTTTACCCTATCATCTATCTCGGGTCGGGCTGAGCTGAAACTCATTTCGGGAGGAACCAGCTATCACGGAACTCGATTGGCTTTTGGCGGTCGAAAACCGACAAATTGAAAACCAGTTTTCAACTTTCACCCCTACTCCCGAATCACCCGGGCACTTTGGTGTAGCTCCGGTAACGGGCCTCCATCCCCCTTTCGGAGGACTTCACCCTATTCAGGAGTAGATCGTCCCGCTTCTGGTCTTATCCCTATGACTACCCGCACTTTCGCACGGCGCTCCTCACCACTTACGTGGTTGCGAGCATGTCGCTTTCGCTTCGGCTACGAGGATGAACCTCTTAACCTCGCCATAGGGATAAACTCCCTGCCCCATTCTTCAAAACGGACGGTATGATCCTAGTCCCACTCTCTCGTACTCATGGGTTACCCCATTTTCCTTCGAGAGTCTTCATTCCTTTCGGACCATACCTGACTATCGCCGACTAGTTTCAAGATCTTTTAACCCCCTGTTAAGGGTTCTTTTCAGATTTCTGTCACCATACTAGTCCGCTATCGGATTTTGGGAATGTTTAGAGTTGGGAGTTGATATCTCCCATCTTCCTACTCCAAATCCAAGGAGCAGTACTCTTTTGCTTGGAATCAACCTTCCCATCTTCTTCTACGGGGCTATCACCCTCTTCGGCGTCCCATTCCAGGGAACTTCGAATCGATGGGCGAGGCTGTGCCCAAGCGCCACATCTCTTTTTGCTTTCACAAAAAGATTCGGTTTGCTCTGCACCGTTTTCGGTCGCCCCTACTCACGGCATCGCTATTGCTTTCTCTTCCTCCGCCTACTAAGACGTTTCAATTCAGCGGGTTCGGCCTCCCAAAAGGGAGTGTCTCCCGAAGGAGACAGGAAGTCCCATTCAGCGATCCCAGGTTCGATGGCTGCATGCGCCTCGCCTGGGCTTATCGCAGCTTGCCACGGCCTTCTTCCCTTCCAAAACCGATCTATCCACTAGCCGGCTTACAGGGCTCTAATCCATTTAGTTGGACCTGAATCTCAACCTATGACAGTCTCATAAATAAAAAGCATCATGTGATCGTCTTCATATCATGGGCTTGAAAGCCTCAAATGGTGTTCACTCACTCATTCGCTTTTTCGACTCTTCATCCCCTATCGCCACGATAGAGAATTGCATCTCGTTGGGAACTCTTTTGCAGGGCAGAATAAGCATCATCGTTTTTCTGCAGCCCTGCCGTTATTTCATAATTAACACCCAAAATCGTATTATTTATACCATCAACACATATTTAAAGTTTTTGTGCACCCGTTAAGGTTTGGTTTACACGGATTTGGATAGTTGAGATGCAATTGTAGAAATTAGATACACTCTCTTGGATTATAGAGTGGTATTTTAATAAAACTTAAAAAATAAAGATTCTTTGACAAATATGGTAAAAATAAACATGAAAAAATTTAGCGATAAAGTTGCAGATAACTATGCTAAAAGAAGAATCAAGGAAGAAAGATATAAAAAAGATGAATGGAAAATTGTTAGAAAATACATCAGAAAAAATCATAAAATTTTAGATTTATGTTGTGGTCCTGGAACTTTTTTGGTTCCGTTAACTAAAGAAGGTTATAAAATTGAAGGAATTGATTTTTCTAAAGGAATGCTAAAAGAAGCGAAAAAATTTGCAAGAAAAGAAAATGTAAAAATAAGAATAACACAAGGAG
>JAGHBM010000051.1 GCA_021160955.1 Candidatus Aenigmatarchaeota archaeon | reverse complement strand
TTCTTCTTTGTATTTCATGTTCTATTATATGTTTAAGGTGTTTAAATAATGTTAATTGGTTCCTTCTCTAACATAAAAAGAATGTTGAAAGTTTTCTATTTTCTGAATTTTGCCGAGTAATCTATTAGGTCTATGTGTGTGAGGAACAATGACCTGCAACAATATCTTTTCAGCCCAAGTTCATCCAACACCTTCTTTGGATTTTTACCTTTGCCGACTTCTTCTTTGTATTTTTCCCATAAATGGGCAACTGGTTTTCCACAGGTCATGCATCTTATAGGTATTATCATGTTTTCACCTTACAACAATTTTTATACTCATTCCAAAATTTATATACTTAAATTTTATCTCTTACTTCTCTGTTTGTGTCTTCTTGGACCAGCTGAAGATCTGGAAGGCTTGTGAGGTTCAGTCCTCCTGGGATCCTTTACGAGTAAGTTCCTATCATATTTTTCGAATATCTCTTTGTATTTCTTACCACCAAATTTAACTATTCCGAGTGCAATAGATTGTCTGACTGCTTCGGCTTGACCTACCGGACCACCGCCTTTTACGTTGACTTCAATATCTATTTTTTTAGAAATGTCTCCGGCAAGAATCAATGGTTCTTCAATCATGAGTCTTATCATCTCAGGTTTTATTGTTTCCAACGGTTTTCCATTTATTTTAACCTCTCCTTTACCTTCTTTTATGAACGCTCTGGCGACTGCCTTTTTTCTCTTCCCAACGGTGTGTATTGTTTTTTTCTTGCTCATATTCTTTCACTTATTTCTCCGAGGGTTAAATATTTTGATTCTATTTCCCTCTTGCTTTTTGCTATTTTAATTCCCTCCAAATTCTTCGGATTACCAGTGTATACTTTGAGCCTTTTAAGTGCTTCTCTGCCACGGGGTTTTTTGTATGGAAGCATGTCTCTAACACATCTTCTAAATATTTTATCTGGTTTTCTGGGATAGTAAGGACCGTGGTGAGGATCTCCCCTGTCTCTTTTTTCTTTGAATCTTTCCAATATGCTTTTTGGATTTCCAGTTACTATGGATCTTTCAGCGTTTATAACCGTTATCTCTTCTCCGTTTAACAATTCCTTGGCTATTTTGGAGCATAGCCTCCCAAGGATTTGATCCGACGCATCAATTATTTTCATCATAATGCACCTTTGTTCATTTCATTATCTTAATTCCCTTTGGTTTTTCATCTATGATTTCTTCGATTTTTTTGCACTCCCCGCCGGATTGTTCTATTTTTCTTTCCGCTTCCTCTGAAAATGAGAGTGCTACAACGACAACTTTTTTGTTTATGTTTCCATATCCTAAGACTTTTCCCGGAACAAGTATTACTTCTCCGTCTTTGGCGTATCTATTTATTTTTCCTACATTTACCGTTGCTCTGTTTCTTTTTGGTTTGGATAGAATCTTAGCTAGATTTTTCCACGTATTCTCTTTCTTTTCTTTCAACTTTTTTATCAATTCTATAGTTTCTGGATTTGTTGCTCTTATCTTTTTTTTCATTTCCATCACGTTCCATTCCAATATGGTGCGGGAGGCCAGATTCGAACTGGCGAAGGCACTAAGCCACTAGGTTTCTCCTTAGCACCTGAACTTGGCCATCCTAAGCTTGACCACGATTCTAGCCCCTTTGACCACTTCGTCATCCTGATGAAGTACAGACGATAGTTTTGGCCACTCGGGCACTCCCGCATCAAAGTTCCTTCTGAAGGTCTTTTACCTTTTTTTCAAGTATATCGCATGCTTGTAGTACAATTTCTTCAGGTGGAAGGCCCGATACTGTTTCAACCTTAAATATGAATTTATCTTCTTCTCCCTTAACTTCTATGGCTTTCTTATCTCCACATGCTTCCACGCATGCATTACATAGGTTACATGCTTCGAGGTTCTTTATCTTTGGCTTGTTACTGCCCTTTTCAAATACATCTTTTGGACATACTGAAACGCACGCTCCGCAATTGTCACACTTCTTTGTGTCTATTTTTATTACAGGATAATTTTTGTAAGATGATATTGCAGCCTTATATTTTATATGTGTTCTTCCAATTCCCAAAATTGCCACGGCTTCGAGTGATATTTTTTGTCCTTCTTCGAGCTTTACGATGGGCATGTTATCATACAATGGTTTGACCTCCTCATTGTTGCTCTTTAGGTCACCACTGTACACAGTGCACGGACCTTCTTTTTCCAGCGTGAATATTACCTGACAACTTGGACATCCCTTACCTCCACATACTTTGCAAGTATCTCTGAACTCGAAGACGCCTGGTGGAAACTTCAATGGTATCAATCCGAGTCTGTGAGCTATGACTTCGTCAAATAGTGCAGAGTTGTTGTCTTTGAAGTAAACATCCTCTATTGCCATGATTGGAATCTCTGATATCATTATTCTTCTCAGTGCATTTGCCATCTCAACACTAATTCCATCTACACTGAAGGTAATTTCATTTTCTCCCTTCTCGAGTATTTTTATCTTCATGATTACAACCTTCTTCCTCTTCTTCCACCCTTCTTCCTCGTAGTGTCGTGAGGAATGGGTGTTACATCTTCTATTTCTCCTATTTTAAACCCAGCACG
>JAGHBM010000035.1 GCA_021160955.1 Candidatus Aenigmatarchaeota archaeon | reverse complement strand
TATATCTTATCAGGCTCGACGATTATCTTCAACTTACCGAAAGGTGTTTGATAAACTTCTTGAAATTTATCAGATGTGAGCGACCTCGAAAGCTGACTTGGTGTGGAAGAATTTCCAATATCAAAAATTATGTTGCCTGTCGGTGTGTAGTCTGAAGTTATAGAAGAAGTTAAGAAAGGTATGGAAGTCAAACCTGTTATGATTGATGCCAAGATTATAAAATCACTTAACCCCATTTAATCAGCTCTTATCATCACTTCATTTGAGAAAGAGTGGAATTCATCTATATTTAAAGTTTCATTTATAAATGAAATTATTCAGTCTTGGAAATTTTCTCTTTTATCGCGGCAACCGATTCTGGATTCTTCAATGTTGTTATGTCTCCAACATCTTCTCCGCGTAAAAGTTTCTTCAAGATCCTTCTCATTATCTTACCGGATCTCGTCTTTGGTACGTCGTCAACGAAGTATATCTCGGCTGGTGTAGCAGTTGGTCCTATCTCCTTTCTAACTATATCTTTTATCTCATTTTCCAATCCTTCTCTGTAATCTCCCTTCAATATGACGAATGCCACGGGAACTTCTCCCTTTATCTTGTCTGGTCTTGGTACAACGGCGCATTCGGCAACATCTGGATGTTTGGTTATGGCATCTTCAACTTCAGCCGTCGATAGTCTATGACCTGCAACTTTCATGACATCGTCCAATCTTCCTATTATCCTTATGTTTCCATCTTCATCTTTGTATGCACCGTCAGATGTGTAATAAATCCCTTCAAACTTGCTCCAATATTCTTCCTTGTATTTTTCCGGATTTCCAAATACCCCTCTCAACATTCCCGGTGCAAATGGAGATTTCTGTACCAAATAACCTTCCTCGTTTGGTTTCGTTTCTTCTCCATTTTCGTTCAGAATTGTCATCCTAACACCTGGGAAAGGCCTTCCGGCAAAGGTAGGTATGAAGGGACCTATTCCAGGCAATGAACTTATCAATATCCCACCAGTTTCAGTCTGCCACCACGTATCAACAATTGGACACCTTCCACCACCGATCTTCTCAAAGAACCACATCCATGCTTCTTCTCCTATAGGTTCACCAACGCTTCCAAGGATCCTCAAGGAACTCAAGTCGTATTTATCGATCCACTCCTCACCAAGTCTTTCAAACATCCTTATTGCAGTCGGTGCTGTATAGAATATCGTTACTTTATGCTTTTCTATTATGCTCCACCAAACGCCTGGATCGGGATAATCCGGCGCTCCTTCATAAGTCAGCAACGTTGCCCCATTTAAAAGTGGTCCATAACAAGCATAGGTGTGTCCGGTTACCCATCCTATGTCGGCAGTACACCAAAATATATCATCGTCATGAACATCAAAAATAAACTTGGTTGTCGTATAAGCCTGGGTGGCGTATCCACCAGTTTCGTGTATTATTCCTTTTGGTTTTCCTGTAGTTCCTGATGTATACAGTATGAACAACGGATCCTCCGATTCCATGACTTCTGGTTCACAAAAATCTTCTGCATTTTCCATCAACTCATCCCAGAAATGATCACGACCTTCAACCATGTTGACATCGGATCCTATTCTCCTTACGACAACTACATGTTCAACCTCAGTTCCCTCCACTGCTTTGTCTGCCTTCGACTTGAGATCCTCAACCTTTCCCCTTCTGTAATAGCCATCCGCTGTGATGAGAACCTTTGCGTTGGAGTCAACTAGTCTGTGCTTCAACGACTCGGATGAGAATGCCGAGAATACGACCGTGTGGACAGCACCTATCCTTGCACATGCCAACATAGCTATTTGCACTTCAGGTATCATTGGCAAATAAATTCCAACTCTATCACCTTTCTTAACACCGAGGCTTTTCAAAACGTTTGCAAACTTGTTAACCTCTTTGTAAAGCTCTCTGTAGGTGAGTACCCTCGTCTCACCGTGGGGCGGCTCAGGTTCCCATATTATGGCGGGTTTATCGCCCCTTTCATCCAAATGTCTGTCCAGGCAATTATAAGACATGTTTATTTTGCCACCGATGAACCATTTGAAGTAAGGCATGTTCTCCTCATATGGTTTACTCCACTTCTCAAACCAGTGAAGCTCACCTGCCATTTTCTCCCAAAAAGAAATAGGATCTTCATAAGATTTTTCGTAAATGCTCTCATCTGAGATGTTTGCTTTTTTCTTCATTTCTTCCGAGGGCCAAAACTTTCCGTCTTCTCTCTTTACCCAAACTTCTCCAACCATAAATATCACTATCTCATTCCGATATATAAAATTAAAGGGGCTGCCCAAAATAAAAAGGGCAATTCATTTCATTTTATTCCATCTTCTTCAACGCATCTACTATTTGGCTCAAAATCTCTTTATCAGAAGGTATCGCAACGCTCTTTTTGTATCTTCTCTGACCATCTCGAGTGAAAAATCCACGAGAAAGAGAAATGAATTCATTTTCTCCTTCTTCGGTAACTGCCAACATCTTTCCGACTTCTATGAAGTTGTTGTTGCCAAATTTTATGTCGACGCTTTCTATGGTCTTAAATTCTACCATTTCAAAACCTCCGTTCAAATTTTTCAATTTTAATTCAATGTTCATATATTTAAAACTATCCTCCTCGACTTTGGGATGAGGTTCTCGATGAATTCTCCTCTAAACAATCCCGTACCAATTACATCATCATCGAACTTAACAATTACAAAATTGTTGAGATCACAGCTTATTTCTTTACTGTATATTACATGACCGCCTGAAACGAATTTGTTTGCCTCTTCTTCGTCCAAAATTACAACGTTCTTATTCGCACATTTACCAACCAATATGGCACCTTCTATGGTAAGTTTTATCTTGTCGCCCCTCTTCAGTTTTCCAAAATAACAACCAAAACTGTATATCCTCTTCATGTTTCCAAATGTTTTCAAGTTTACTTTTTTGGACAACAACCACACTTTATCTTCGCTTGTAAGAAAAACGTTGTACTTACCCAAGTCTATTCTACAACCATAATTCTTTTCTATAATATCTTCGATTCTTTTCACATCCTTACTTTTCAAAGCTTTTTTAACTTGCATACAAAAAATCCCTCACCTATCTCTCCTTTTGGAAGAAGTCTTATGGCATTTTTCATTTCTTCTGAGAAATCTCTACCATTCCAACTCATCACCGGTGGTTCTGTGTCCAGATCTTTTATTTTGATCTTTTCAATTTTCAAATCGAATTCATCTATTGCATATTGAATTACCTCTTCGTTTTCTTCTGGGTCAACTGAGCAAGTTGAATAGACTATCTCTCCGCCATCTTTTAGACACCTATAAGCAGATTCTATCAACTTCTTTTGTAATTTACTGAGTTCTTTAACTCTAGACAAACTCCACATATTTCTCACACCTTTATCGAAGAATATCTTTCCACTGTTACTACAAGGAACATCGAGAAGTATCTTATCGAATTTTAATCCAAGTCTCCAAAACTTTCTTCCGTCATAATTGGTGATCACAGTGTCCAAAACTCCCATCTTCTGCAGGTTGAATGCAAGCGCCTTCAATCTCTTGAAATTATCATCATTGGCAACTAAGATTCCTTCGTTGTTCATCATCATGGCAATTTGAGTTGTCTTCGATCCCGGAGCAGCGCACATGTCCAAGACATTCTCGCCTGACCTTGGATTTAAAACTATTGGTGGTATCATGCTGGCTGCTTCTTGTATATGATAGTAACCAAGATAGTATTCTATCGTCTTTGATGCATCATCGTACTTCATAACCAATCCGTTTTCATACCAGGGAATTCTTTTGAACCAGATTTTTTTATTCTCAAATTTTTTTACAATGTCTTTCGCAGATGTTTTTATCGTGTTTATTCTTACGGTCCTAAAAGTACTCACATCTCTTTCTTCTGGAGCAAAGTCCGTTATCTTCTTCAACCTGTTGAGAAAAATTTTTGGTACATCCATTTGAACACCTTGGTGGCAGCTCAAGAGCTACCTCTTAGATCATTGAATCACACTGGGACGGTGCTATCATCGCTGCCATAGAAAAATTATCATGACAAGTATAAATC
>JAGHBM010000032.1 GCA_021160955.1 Candidatus Aenigmatarchaeota archaeon | reverse complement strand
CTGAAGAAGTTTTCAAAGAAGTAACAGAAAAGTACTTAGATCCAATAAGGCAAGCCCTTGAGAAGGTTGAAAAGAAATCCTATGAGTTAGGTCTTTCTGACGGAAGAGAAGAAGCGGAGCAGGAATACGCAGGAAAGATAGAAGATCTTAAGAAGGAATTTGAAGATACCTTGAAAACCAAAGAAGAGGAATACAACACCACCATGGAAATCTACAGGACAGAGATAGAGGGTTTAAGAAAGGAAGTTAACGAAGCAACGAAAGCATTGACTTATTTCATGTCACAATTTGCAGATGTTGAAGAAAAGATAGAAGAATTAGAAGAAATTCCAGAGATAAGCAAAGAAGATGTTAAGAAGGCAAAAAAGAAGGCAAAGAAATTGTTGAAAAAACTCCAATAGAGGGAATAACTTTTCCCTCAATTATTTCTTCTTTTTCTTTGGTTTGTACTTGTACTTCTGTTTTGGTTTTCTGGTAAGCTTTTTCTGAATCTTGTATTTCAATCTCTCTTCCTCTTCCTTTAGGATTTCCCGTGCCAAGAATCTTATGCTCTTGGTCATTATTTGCTTTGGTTCTATTATTGGTCTCTTGCTGAAAATTTCCGATGCTATCAAAGTCAGGGAATACAACATTATTCCAATTCCCGAGAATGCGAACAGCACCGTGAAAAGTTTTGCGGCTGTCGTGGTTGGGTGAAGATCTCCGTAGCCTATTGTCGTGAGAGTTATAGATGTGAAATAGAATGAATCCACGAGACTCCAGCCTTCAATGTTGTGATAAGCTATGGTGCCCAGTACCAACAATATTATTACGTTTGAAACTAACACGGTTATCCTTCTTCTCATCTCCACGATAGTCACCTCTAATGATAACACACCCCCCAAAAGAAGACAGAATGCATGAAATTCTAAAAAACAAAAATTATTCGGTTAGTTCTATTGATATGTTCACATCACTCGGTATGTTGATCCTCATTATGTATCGAAGTGCCCTTTGGTTGGCCCCTATTTCTATCATTCTCTTATGAATCCTCAGCTCCCACCTGTCCCACGTGGCGTTACCGTGACCAGTTCCGGTCTTTTTTTGTTTCATCACCGGGACTTTCAGTTTCTTTGTTGGCAGATATATTGGGCCTCTAACCGATGCTCCAAACTTCTCGGCGATCATCTTGATTTGGTCACATATATCGTTGAGAGCCTTTGGATCGGTTCCCGTTAACTTTATCCTTGCCTTTTGCATAAACTTCACCAACTTACTTATGCAAAATTGAAACCTAGGTTTCATTGTTTTGCATAAACTTCACCATATTTGTCCAATTGATCTTAGCTTTTTTATTTTGCTTTGGTTTTTATTTTGCCTTTGTCAGATTTTTGATGCTTCTCATTTTTATTGTCTTTTTTATTTTTATTCTTTTGCTTTTTATGCTAACAGGCCAATACTTTCGTATCGGACTGTTTAAATACCTTACATTAAATATTAGGGTTAAATATAAATAGTTTTTTATATCACGCGAGGCAAAAACTCATTATGACGTCTGGTAAAAATCAACTACCCATTGTATTCGTCGTTCTACTCTTGATCTCTGCAATCGCCGTTGGGTCGATGAATTTTCTATTTCCTTATTCCCCGTTCAATCCACCAAAGGCCAATTCCACAGGCTCAAGTGAAAATGGAATAAAAGAAGTTATCGAGTCCAACAACAGGTTCGCACTCGAATTGTATTCACAATTGGAAAAATCAGAGAAGGGAAACATCTTCTATTCTCCATACAGCATTTACTCGGCTCTGGCGATGACGTATGAAGGCGCAAGAGGAAAAACAGCAGAAGAGATGAGAGATGTTTTTCATTTTCCTGATTATGAAGTACTGAGACCAAACTTTGCTGCGGTTTACAATGACATAAACGAAGGTGGCGGAGACTATACTTTGAGAACCGGTAATGCACTATGGATACAAAAGAATTATCCCATCCTGAAAGATTACCTTGATACTGTTGAAAAGTATTACGGTGGGAAGGCGACTAACTTGGATTTTGCCAGCGAACCAGAGAAATCCAGACAGACGATAAATCGCTTCATAGAAGAACAAACTAACCACAAGATAAAAGATTTGATTCCACCGGGATTTATCGATCCTGCTACAAGATTGATTCTCACCAATGCCATTTACTTCAAAGGAACATGGAGGTTTGAGTTTAACCCTGAAGATACAAGACCACAAGAGTTCAAGATCAGTCCGACCGAAACCGTTGAGGTTCCGATGATGTACATGAAACCGGATAAGGCAAAGTTCAACTACGCTGATCTTGGAAATTTGCAGATATTGGAATTGCCCTACAAAGGTGATAAGATCTCAATGATAATAATATTGCCAAAAGGTGATCTGAGTTCCATAGAGCCAATAACACTTGATAAGATTGAAAGTTGGGAGAGTCAAATGGAAGAAACCAAACTCGATGCAATCTATTTACCCAAGTTCGAGTTTGACACGAAATATTTTATGAGGAACACTCTCAAATCCATGGGTATGCCAACTGCATTTTCTTCCTCAGCGGATTTCTCTGGAATAACCGGTACGAAGGATCTATACATAGATGAGGTAATTCACCAGGCATACGTCAAAGTTGATGAAGAGGGAACTGAAGCAGCGGCTGCAACCGCGGTTGTCATGAAATTGACTGCAGTGATGCCGAGAAAGGTTTTCAGGGCAGATCACCCATTCTTGTTTTTGATCCAGGACAGAGAAAACGGAAACATATTGTTCCTCGGCAGGGTAGTCGATCCAACCGAGTGATTTCGTAAATTGTATTTACAGACGTTATCGAAGAAATTATATGTGGTGTGTTAAAAGTGAATAAAAATGAAAAGTTCATAGAGCAAAAAAATATAAAAGAGGTTTATAATTTCTGGAAAAAAGTTATACCCGAAATTAAAAAACAATCATTTAGCAGAGACCAAATTATGAACATAAAGCTAAATTTTATAGATCAACTTTCATCAAAAAGAATAATTGACCAGGTCTTTTTCAATGATTATAGGTTGTGGCTACTTGAAACAGAATTAGATCTGGCTCTTGAAATATCTTACTCCAATTATAGAAAAGAAAGTAAATCATTATGGTTAAGAATATTTGACAGTTTCGTTAAGAGATTGCCTGAAGTAGTCAACTTGTTAAAGAAGTGATAACTCAATTCGCTCCAGATTTCTGTCAATCGTATCAACAATAACATAAAACTTTTTAAATACAGCATTCAAACTTTATATCATGATACAAACGGATGTTTTGGTTATCGGCGGTGGTCCTGCCGGTGTGGTCTCTGCTTCTACCTCAAAGAAGTTCAATCCTGAAAAAGATGTTTTGCTGGTTAGGGAAAAGGAAAATGGTGTAATACCGTGTGGTATTCCATACATATTCAACAGATTGGATTCGGTTGATAAGGATGTTCTCTCATATGAAGGACTTGAGAAAATAGGTGTTAAAACACTCGTTGGGAAGGTTGTCAAGATAATACCGGAGGAAAAGAAAGTTCTCTTGGAAGATGGTGAAGAAATATACTTCGACAAGTTAATAT
>JAGHBM010000080.1 GCA_021160955.1 Candidatus Aenigmatarchaeota archaeon | reverse complement strand
TCTCAACGGTTCCTATGCATATCAAAACATCGCCGGGTTTTATCCTCGTATTCTTCTGGGGATCGAATATCCATCTCTTGCCCCTTCTTATTGCGATTACATCTATTCCTGTATTGCTTCTCAGCTTCACATCACCGAGAGTTTTATTTGAGAGTAGAGAGCTCTTCTTTACCTTTACCATCACAATGGATTCATCAGCTTCACTGAGCGCTTGTTTTATTACTGGATGAAGAGATTTTCCATCTATCACCATCTCTGCGATGTTCTTTGCTGCGAGTGCAACATCTTTAGAAGTTTCAACGAGTTCTATAACCGATATTAGTCTTGGTGACATTTTCTTGCTAACCGCAAACAGGTGCATGTACAGATCTTCTTCTATGTCCTCAAGTCTTTCATGAAGCAACAACACTTCTTTGGCTATTTCCTTGTTTTCAAAGAATACTGCCGAGTATGCCAGATCCAGCATGAGTTCAGACAGGTTTTTGAGCTCCTCCAAGAGTTCCTTTATATTATTGCCCATATGCTTTCACCCTATTTTTTGTTTTTAATGATTTAAATAATTTGCCGTGATCAAAACCGGTATCAAAACATTTGAACTATGTAAACCGATAACAACAAAAACAATATCGACGTGAAATCGCTTATCGTGGTTATCGTTGGAATTATTATGTTGTCTGGATCGATGTTTTTTCTGAAAGACACAAAACAAATTAACACAGACAGTAATATCAAGGATGCATCAGAAAAAAATCCCGCCATCAACGAAATTAAAGCAAACTTTAGTATGCCCATACTCTGGAAACCAAGAAAAACACAGGCGAAGTGGGCGGCAATTCCAGTTATGAATGATATCAAGATACTTAAAAAGAAGCCAGCTTTTATGTTTGTTACCAAGACGGGATTGTCTCTCATCCTTGGGTAGATCGTACCTATGTGTAACGCCGATGTCAGTCTCGTTGAAACAGTTCCCAGGATGTTTCCCCTCGTTCCCATAACGGCAGGAACCAATATGAGAATTCCAGGTAAAACGTTCAAGTATCCTTCAATGTTCATCAAGAATATTCCTGCCAATATTTCACCAAAGATACAAACAAACAGAACGGGAAGGGATTCCTTGACTATTGCATCAAATAATTTCATGAGAATTCTTTGTCCTTGAAAGTTAATAAAAGTTTAAAAGGACCGTCACAACGGCTTCTTTGGAACTATTCTGTCCTTTCCCATATAAGGTTGAAGTACTTTTGGAATTTTTACTGATCCATCCTCCTGTTGATATTGCTCAAGGATGGCAATCATGGCTCTCGATGTTGCAATGGCAGTGTTGTTTAGTATGTGGACAAACCCCTTGGGAGGGGACCCTTCCTTTTCTCTGTATTTCAAATTCAGTCTCCTTGCCTGATAGTCGGTACAATTGGAATTTGAACCCACCTCCCTGAATACTCCATCCGCCATCCAAACTTCTATATCATATTGCTTCGCCTGTTTCTTTCCTATATCACCACTGCATATCTCGACGACCCTGTAATGTAATCCAAGCTTTTGGTAAAGTTCCTCAGAGTTTTTTTGTAGTTCATCGAAGAATTTCCAAGAATCCTCCGGTAGTGAAATCACAAGTTGTTCAACCTTGTTGAACTGATGCATCCTGAACAGTCCTTTTGCATACTTTCCATGCGTCCCAACTTCCCTTCTAAAGCATGGCGATACACCAACTAACTTTATCGGTAACTCGTCTTTCAGCAAAACCCTATCAATGAACATTCCACCGAGAGGATACTCTGCCGTGGGTATCAAATAGAGTTCTTCTCCTTCTATCTTGTAACTTGCTTCAGAAAAAGATGTCGGGTCACCTATCATGGACTCGTAAGTCTTTCTGTTAACCATATATGGTGGTTCAACAAGAACGAAACCTTTCTTCATTAAGAAGTCGATGGCAAACCTTTGTAGCGACGCATCGAGAAGGACCATATCGCTTATCAAATAGGTGAATCCGTTTCCGGAAGCCTTCGCCCCCGCAGCAAAATCAATTAGCCCATCGGCGACTTCCAAATGACTCTTTGGTTTAAAACTGAACTTAGGGGGTTCTCCGCATCTTCTGATCTCAACGTTATCATTTTCATCCTTTCCAAGTGGAACGGAATCATGTAGCAAGTTCGGTATCTTGAACAGAAGTATTCTTATCCTTTCTTCGAGCTCCTTCATCCTTTCTTCGTTTTTCTTTATCTCTTCTGGAATCTTCTCTGCATCTCTCATCACATCGGACGCGTCCATCCCCTTTGCCTTCAACTCGCCTATTTTCTTACTCAAAATATTTCGCTTATGTCTAAGTTCTTGATTCTTGGTCTTCAAAGCTCTCCATTCACTATCCTTTTCCAAAAGTTCATTCAGGTATTCAACGTACTCAGGACCTCTTTTATTCAAATTCTCTCTGACGTAATCAGGTTTTTCTCTTATGAGCTTTATGTCTAACATGAATATCACTTTTCAAAAATTTTGAACATATCCAGATGACTTTCATAAAATTTTCTTATGGGTCTTAAAATTTCTATCAACTCTTCTGAGAGGGAGTTCTTTAAATCAAGGGGATGGATCTCACCAGAAACAAAATCTTTTTCTAATTCCTCATAACTCTTGTATATTGTATCACCACCGAATTTTTCCGGTCTAATGATTTTCATACTTCCTTTTCTTTGGAACACTATGAACTTTATGTATTCAAGCACGGGATTTCCATCAACGACCTTTGCCGGACAAAAGGCATTTTTAATACTCTCTCTTATCTTATCTTCAGAAGCATAGAGCTCCAACCTGGATTTCTTTTCACTGGCAGACATCTTACCTTGACCCGACAGACTTATTCCAAGTGGGGTAAAAATAGAAATTGGCTTGTCGTAACCCAACTTGGGAAGATATTCCCTGCTCAACATGTAAACATGCCTTTGGTCTATGCCACCGTAGGCAACATCAACTTCCAAACCAACACAATCCAAACTTTGCATTATGGGATATATGAGCTCTGAGACTTTTGGAACATTCATCCTACAAACTTCTCTTGCAGCTCTCTCAGCCCTTGTTGTTGTTAACAAACCGGACATTCTTAGAACATCCAGAAAATATTTCTCATTCGTCTCAAAGTCAGAGCCCCTTACAAATTCAACTCCTTTCAGACCAAAAAGATCCAGACATTTCTCGTATATTTTCGTTCTAATCTCGAGTTCTTCCCAAGGTGCCTTCCTGTCGTCAAGATATGCGTGTAAATCTGCTATGAGTACTTTATGTCTAAATCCCGCATTGATCAAATCAATTTGCTTGGCAACGGACCTATAATATCCTATGTGCGGTGGTCCTGTCGGAGCAACCCCCCAATAGCTGATCGGATGCTTCTTTTTTTCCAAGAGATTCTTAAGCTCTTCCTCAGTGACTATTTCTTCTGTGTCCCTCTTTATCAGTTTTAGTTTTTCCTCAACATTCATGACAATCAACAAAATAGTTTTTGGTTTTGGTTTTTATATGTTTTTACCAAGTCTCAAAACCTAAGAACTAAGTTTGTTCTCTTCGAAGACAAAAACAACGAGTCCGCTCAGTAATTTTGGATCAAACCACGTGGACTTTGGTGGCATGTCCTCACCGGCATCTGCAACTGCCTCTATCTCCTTTACGTCAGTTGGGTGCAAACTGAAGACCAGGTCATTTCCATCTTTAACAAATTTCTCAAGATCTTGCTCACCGCCAACGAAAAATATGTTTGGATCCTTCCTCGGATCGTTTATGCCAAGTATGGGTCCAAGTATCTGATCTTGAAGAATAGATACATCGAGCGAACCTACAACGTCATTTGGTATTTCCTTTGGTATGAGCTTGTACCACTTGTCCCGAAACATGCATATTTCATGTTTACTCGGATGCGAATCATTAGGTAAGACATCAAACTTCTCTTTAACCATTTTTAAGAACTCTTCGAACGACATTGGAAGTTTTCTTATCACCCTATTGTATGGGAGCACCCTAACTTCATCATCGTTTGACACGTATGCCATAACATAACTCCACGGACCTTCTCCAAATTTCTCTTCCATCATTTTCATATTTCTGTATGCCGCCTCTATCCTGTGATGTCCGTCCGCAACGTAGAGATCAATGCCTTTGAAAATTTGAATTATATCCTCGTTAAATTCTTCAGGGATCCTCCAAAGCATGTTCCTCCATCCGTATTTTTCAAAGTCCAAAAGAGGCTCCGTATTCTCAACGTTGTCAAATATATCTTTAAGTTTTTGATTGGATTTCAAGAGAAGCCATACCAATCCCGTCTGAGCACCTGTAAATTGGATGTGTTTTATTCTATCTTGGAGTGGTTTCTCCCTTGTTTTCTCATGAACCTTAATTCTTCCAGCACCGTAATCCTTCAAGCTGAATCCACCGATGATGCCTCTCTGAGACCAAGAATCGTTTTCCTGTTTGTAGAGATAGAACGATTCTTCTTGACCTTTCAATGCACCAGATTCAACCAAATATTTCAAAGCTCTCCTTGCATTTTCATACTTCTCTTCCTCTCCCTCGGGGAGAATAACATGAATAAAACTCTTGGGATTTTCTCTTAGGCGAGCGATTTCTTCTTCAGGAATAACATCATATGGATTCGTGGCTATTTCTCTGGCATCTACCGGGATGAAAACTTTTATGGGTTTTACATCAACCATAGAATTATCTTAAAGACAAAACAATTATAAATATTTTGCCTTTGCCAAACATCTTCTCAACTAAATGACTCTCATTAACATAGTTTATAAATAAAAAAATCACAAAAATGAGATTATGTATCTTAAATTTCTTGGAGGAGCAAGAGAAGTTGGTAGGTCCGGAGTTCTTTTCGATACAGGAAAAGAAAGGATCCTATTCGACTACGGGATAAAAATAGTTAATTCTGAGGGACCGATAAAGGAACCACAGCTTCCGATGAAAGTCAATCTTAACCTCGACGCAATACTTCTGTCACATGCGCATCTGGATCATTCTGGATTTGTGCCAAATCTCTATCATAGGGGATATCGCGGTCCATTGTACACAACAGCCACTACTTTGGACTTGTCGAGAATCTTGCTGAAGGACAGCATAAAAATAGCCAGGATAAAGAATTACCCGGAGCATTTCAACACCAAAGACATGAAAGAAATGGAAAAAAATGAGTTCAGAATAACTTATGGTCAATACTTTCATGTTGGAAGACTTGGCGTGGGAGTTTACGATGCGGGACACATACCGGGATCGGTTATGTTCCACGTAGATGCCGGAGATAAGAAGTTGGTTTATTCTGGGGATATAAAAGTTAATGACACGGAACTTCTGAGAGGGCTCGAGCCCATAAGAGAAAACACGGATATCTTGATGGTAGAATCCACTTACGGTGAAAGAGATCATCCGCCAAGAGAGGACCAAGAAAAGAAGTTGGCCGAAGTTGTGAAAGAGACCCTCGAGAACGAAGGTATCGCCCTCTTGGCGTGCTTTGCCGTTGGAAGGGCGCAGGAAGTTCTACTCATACTGAAGAAATTTGGCTTGGATAAATACCCGATATATTTGGATGGGATGGCAATAGACGCTACCAAGATAATATTGAAATATCCTGAACTGATAAAACATCCAAAACAGTTGAAAAAAATGTACCATAAGGTCACGAAAATTCACAAGAACAAGGAAAGGGATAAGATAATCAAAGAACCGGGGATAATTGTGACAACGTCAGGCATGTTGAATGGTGGGCCAGTCGTTCATTACTTGGAGAAACTTCACGACAACGAAAATTGTTCTTTGGTGCTGACTGGTTTTCAAGTTCCTGGATCCGCCGGGAGAATTCTTCTCGACACCGGAAAATTCGTAACTGAAGAAAATGAATTTAAAGTGAACTGCAAAACTCATTTCATAGACCTAAGTGCACATGCAGGAAGAGAAGAGCTTCTGAAATACATAAAATCAGTGGATCCTAAAAAAGTCTTGGTCATGCACGGAGATCAATGCGAAAAATTTTCCCAAGAGCTAAAGGACATGGGATATGATTCATACGCCCCCAAGAGAGGAGAAAAAGTAGAGATATGAGTGATCTTATGAACAAAAATTTGAAGATACTCCTTGCGTCCTTCTCGTTGATAACTTTGGCGGGAGGACTGTTCGGACCACTCTACGCGGTTTTCGTTGAAAAAATTGGCGGCGGATTGATAAGTGCAGGTGGCGCGTATTCATTCTTCTCCATATCCGCTGGAATATTAATATTCTTGATGGGGAAATGGGAAGACAGGGTGAAACACCAGGAAAAACTTGTACTCTTTGGATATCTTCTAAATTCGTTGGGATTTCTTGGTTACATGTTCATAAATAGACCCATAGAGTTGTTCGCGGTCCAAATAATATTGGGTATTGGAGAAGCAATTTGGACGCCCGCGTTCGACAGTCTCTACACGAAAAGTCTTGACAAGGGTAAGTTCGCCTCCGAATGGGGAATGTGGGATTCGTTGCATTTCATAATAACAGGTATATCAGCGATGATCGGAGGTTTCATTGCGACCATACTCGGATTCAAATTCTTGTTCCTGATAATGTTCTTGTTATCAATCTCCGGAACTATAATAGTCTCACTTCTGTTACTTTCGGAGAGATCGCGACCGTAAATGCCTAAACATATATTAAGAAGTGTAAAACAAAATTCTACTCATGATAGAAATTGATGGTTCTTACCTTGAGGGTGGAGGACAAATACTGAGGACGGCGATTGCCCTATCAGCTGCCACGGGAAAGCCATGTAGAGTATTCAACATAAGGAAGGGAAGACCTGAGCCCGGCCTGAAGGCACAGCACCTCAAAGCCATAGAAGCGATCGCAAGAATATCTAACGGTGAGCTGAAGGGAAACTACATCGGTTCTGAAGAAGTGGAATTCCACCCCGGAGAGATTAGAGGAGGAAGTTACAAGATCCACGTCGGCACGGCAGGATCGGTCAGTTTAGTTCTTCAGGCAATTCTTCCGACAATAGTGACATCCGGAAAGAGTTTCAAGTTGGAAATAACCGGAGGTACCAACGTCAAATGGAGTCCCTCCATACAATACGTGAAGCACGTGTTCTGCAACTTCTTGGACAGGATGGGTGTTGACATAAGGATCGATGTCTGCAGGTATGGTTTTTATCCAAGGGGTGGAGGAAAGATCAAGGTGAGAATATTCCCAGTTGAGAGATTGAAACCACTTGAGATAGTGGAGAGGGGAGAATTTCAAAGGATAGATGTCTGGTCTATAAGCTCCGACAAATTGAAAAAAAAGAAGGTTGCTGAAAGACAGGTAAATGGATTTTCTGAATTTTTTGATGCCAGACATACTCATGTTGTTTACGTCGATACTTTGTCACCTGGAAGTTCCATTCATGCACACGTCCACTTTGAAAATACTAAGATCGGGGCATGTGCATTGGGAGAGCCGGGAACTGCCGCAGAAGAAGTCGGAAGAAGATGTGCATTAGACCTGAAGAGAGAACTCGAGTCAAATGCATGCTTGGACAAATGGATGGCAGACCAAATACTTCCCTATATGGCACTTGCGGGTGGCGGTAAGATCACTGTCTCCGAGGTTACGAATCACTGTAAAACTAACATTTGGGTAATAGAGAAGTTCTTGCCGGTGAAATTCAAAATAGAAGGCAACACGATCTCCTGCGAAAAAGAATAAAACAAAACTAAAAAAATGAAAAAAGGACATATGAATTTTTTTACCTTACCGTTATTTCCTTGCCCTTCTTCTTTCCTTTCTTCTTCTTTGGTATCTCAACGGTCAGCACACCGTCTTTCATGCGTGCTGTAGTCCTGTTTTCATCAACTTCCACTGGTAATGGTATCTCCCTGTAAAATTTCCCGTATCTTCTCTCTTGTCTGAAGTAGTTCTCCTTCTCCTCAACTTTACTTTCCTTTTGTTCAGCTTCTATTATGAGGGTATTCTCGTAAATTCTAACGGAGACATCCTTCTTATTTATTCCTGGCAAATCTGCCCTCACTATTATCTTGTCCTCGGTTTCTGAGACATCAACGGGAAACTCTGGACCGAAGGTAGAGAAACTTCTCATAAAGTCTTTCATCATGTTTTCCCAACTACCCCACGGATCCTCTTCCCAGAAGAACTTGAATGGTCTCCTCGCCATGAAACATCACCTCCTTCAATTTAACATAAATTATCAATTAATTTTATTTGGATTAGTCCGTATATTCAATTTGTATTGTTT